>JAHFDQ010000052.1 GCA_023248915.1 Archangiaceae bacterium
CCGCCTCCGCCCCCTCCTCCTCCTCCTCCTCCTCCGTCCGCCGCCCCCGCGTCTGTCCCTGCGTCGCCTTGTCCACCGTCGGCGATTCCTCCCCCGTCTCCACCGTCGCTCCCCTGCCCTCCGTCTGCCCCGAACGGAGCCATGTCGACCTCGGCCACGCCCACGTACCCGAGCCACGAGGTGGAGGCCGGCTGCGCACCGAAGAACGGGTTCCCGTCATTGACGACCGCCGTCCCGCCCAACCCCGACCGGACATCCACCGGGCAACCGGTCAGGTCGGCGCCCTGGAGGAACACTCTCCCTCCTCCGCCTCCCCCGCCAGGACCGATGGCGTTGTACTCGTTCAAGACCGGAGCGCCACCGCCACCCCGCGCATCGACCAGCGCGCACGCCAGGGTGCCCGACACCCGTATCGAGATGGTGCCTCCCGCACCGCCGCCTCCCGCGCCGCCCGCATTGTTTCCGAAGGTCTGCTCGCCCACGGCTTCGATGAGCCCCGTTCCGACAACGTTCGCGGCGTGAATCCAGACGACGCCACCTCCCTGGCCGCCCTGGGGTTCGCTCGGCGGATTGCCCGCGTACGACCATTGGCCGGCGCCTCCCCCGCCGCCGAACGTCAGGAAGTCGCGCGGCGAACCGACGAGTGGCGCCCCGCCCAGTCCGCCGACGTCCCGGTAGTTGTCGTTCGAATACCCTCCCTGGCCGCCTCGGCCGCCGTTGGCGCCGCCTCCGCCCCCCGACGAATCGCAGACGCCGCCCCCTCCCGCGTTGGCGACGTTGCCTCGTCCGGTGGCCGTGGGGCCAAAGCGCGCGGCGACAATTCCTTCCCCCTTCGGCGCGCCCTTGGTGGCCGGCTGTTCGAAGCCGGCGCACCCGGTGCCAGAGGCTCCCAGCACCTTGGGGCCTCCGCGGTAGCCCCGCGCGGTGGCGCTCAGCGCTCCGTCGAGCGTCACGACCCCGCTGGCCACGAAGGCCAGCACTCCCCCCACGCCTCCGTCCCAGGGCGCGGCGACCACGCTGGTCCCCGCGGGCACGGTCACGTCGGTGAATTCGCGCACCGCGACGACCTCGGCCGGCGGAGCGAACGTGATTCCCAAGGGCGCCGCCAACGTCAGCGAATTGCCAGCCACGCTGGCCACCCGGGCGACCTCGAACTCGCCGACGTCGGACAGCGACCCCAGGCCCAGCGACGCCTGGACGCCCGAGTCCGGCACGAAGGCGCTGCCCAACCGCAGCAGCATGACCAGAACTCCGGCGTCCATGCCCTGGTTCGTCGAGACGGTGACCGAGCTGGTTCCGGCCGCCGCGGGCGCCGTGACGCGCGCGTAGGCGTTCACCACCACGCCCGCGTCTAGCGCTACGAAGACGCCGTCCCGGCCGGTGCCCAGATCGGCGTTGTCGCCGGCCCGCGCTTCCCCCGCAACTGCCAACAATGCCAGTAGGGTTCCGACTCGTCGCACCGGGCTCGACGTTACCGCGAAAGTCCCTCGCATTCTCGGCCGCACTCCGGGCCAGCGCTCGGAGTCTCTGGCCGGCGGCGTGGTCCGTGCGCAGTCTTTTCCGGAAGGGAGGTCTACCGGCTTGCTCGATTTGACCCAAAGCGAGATCCGCGATCTCGTCGAGACCCTCGACTACCGCCTGGAGAGCATGATGCACGAGCTCGTCAAGGCGGAGCACCGGGAGTTTCGCGAGGGGCTTCGCGACACCTACACACGGCTCGATGCCTTGAAGGGGCGGCTTTCCCTGGCCCTCGACGAGACGCACGCGTCGCTGTGAACGGCCGAACCCGAACGCTCGTCAGCGCGCCTCGAGGATGACGATGCTCTTGCCCTTCACGTCGTACGTCGACGGGACGGCGGCCGGGTTCTCGAGGGTGGCGTTCACCGAGTCGCGCAGCGGCAGCGCGTTCTGCGTCAGGTAGTCCGGCGTGTCGAAGTAGAGCTGGGTGTCGACCAGCCGCCGCCAGGACTTCCCGTTGGCCGGGCTGGGCAGCTTGAAGTTGACGGTGACGTCCTTCTTCACGTCGGCCATGTCCACCTCGAAGTTGACGAGAATCGCCAGCTCGGGCCCGAGGGTGGCGTCGCGGTAGTGAATCATGAACTGCCGCTTGTCCCAGTCCGTCCCGGCCAGGTTGGCCCCCTGGGCGTTCTTCCAGACGTAGCTCTTCGCCGGTTCGGCCTCGTACTCGGCGCGGCTGAAGGCGTAGGCATGGCCTTTCCGGAAAGCGATGAGCTTCCGGACGAAGTCGCGCATTCGCCACCGCTCGTCCTTAGCTTCCCAGCTTCCCCAGTCGTACCAGCTGTAGGCGTTGTCGGCCTCGGGGGTGTAGGTGTTGTTGTTGCCGAGCTGGGTACGCATCCACTCGTCGCCTCCGTAGAGCAGCGGAGTGCCGTGGCTAATCATCATCGCCACGAAGAAGTTGCGCATCTGCTGGCGCTTGAAGTCCTCGCGGTCCATGCCCCAGTTGCGCGAGCGGTTGTTGTCCTCGCCGCTCTTGCGCGCCTCGTCGCAGTACGGCGAGAGCTGGTTCTCGCAGCAGATGGGGTTGAGCGGGCTGCAGTCGTTGCGCTTCTCGTCGTACGACAACAGGTCGTACATCGTGAAGCCGTCGTGGATGGTGATGTAGTTGATGGAGTGGTACGGCTTGCGCTGGGTCGGTTCGAAGTACCCGCGCGAGCCGTTGATGACGAAGTACCCGTCGTTCCGCACGCCCTTGTAACCGTCCCAGACCGAGCTGTTCAGCTTGAAGTACTCGTCCTGGGTGACGCCGTTCATGGCGCAGGTGGACTCGCTGTCGGTGGGCTGGCTCGGCCGGCACTGCTGGGTGCCCAGGTCGCAGCAGCCGTTGCAGTACTTCGCGATGCAGGCGTTGCCCCCCTTGGCGTTGGCGAACGAGCGCCACCAGTCGCGGAAGTGGCCGTTCCACTCGCCAAAGGCGTACCCGGGCTTCGACGTCGCCGCGGGGAAGTTGCCCAGCTGGAAACCGCCGCCGCCGCCGCCCCAGGGCTCGGCGATGATGCGGGTGTTGTACTTCTGCAGCACCGGGTCGTCGGCGATGTCCTGCAGCACGGTGTTCTTGGGGTCGTCGAAGAGCCAGAACTCGGGGTCTTTCTCGCCGAGCACCGGCGCCAGGTCGAAGCGGAAGCCGTCCACGTGCAGCTCGTCGACCCAGTACCGCGCCGAGTCGACGATTAACCGCCTGAGCGGAGCGTTGTTGCAGCGGGTCTCGTTTCCCACTCCGGTCTGGTTCGAGTACAGCTTGTTGTCGCCCGGCGCGAGCGCGTAGTAGCCGGCGTTGTCGAGCCCCCGGTACGAGAACAGGCTGGCCAGCTCTTCGGGGTCGAGGTTCACTAGGTCGCTCACCGCCTGGCCCTGCTTGATTTTCTGCCGCCACAGGCCGCCCTCGCCGGTGTGGTTGTAGACGACGTCGATGAGCACCTCGATGCCGCGCTTGTGCAATTCGTCCACCATGTACTTGAACTCGTCGATGACCGCGTTCTGCTCGGTCCGCGACGCGTAGCTCTGCTCGGGGGCGAAGAAGGCGAGGGTGTTGTAGCCCCAGTAGCCGGCGTCGAGGGCCTTCTCGAAGGGCGGCAACAGCTCGACCGTGGTGATGCCCAGGTCCTTCAGGTAGTCGGCCTTCTCGGCGAACCCGCGGTAGGTGCCGAAGTGCTCGACCCCCGACGCCGAGTTCATGGTGAAGCCCTTGGGGTGGACCTCGTAGAGGATGGCGTCCTGCCCCCGGTGGCCCACCCACTCGGGGTCGACCCGGTGCGCGCGCCAGGCCGTCTCTTCTTCGCTCCAGGCGTAGCGGCTCTTGACGATGACGCACTTCATCGCGGCGGCGTAGTCGAGGTCGGCGCGGTTGGGCCCGGTCCCCGCCGACCCCTTCGACCAGTCGTGCTTCCGGTGGAAGGCGCGGCAGTACGGGTCGAAGAGCAGCTTGTTCGGGTTGAAGCGGTTGCCCGCGCTGTCCACGTCGGCGACGAAGCCGAAGATGGACCCCGGGTACCACCGCGGGTCGACCTGCCAGTTGGGCCCCCAGGCGGCGTAGCCGTAGCTCTGGCCGATGCCCACGCCCTCGACGTACAGGTTCCAGACGTCTCCCAGCCGCACCATGTCGAACTGCCGGGTGGGACGGTTCGACTCGGGGTCGTCGAACAAGAGCAGCTGCACCTTGTCCGCCCGCTGCGAATAGACGCTGAAATTCACTCCGCGAAACTTGCCTTCGGCGTCCTCCATCAGCGCCGGCCCCAGGTGCTGCAAGGCGCGGATGCCGGCGGTCGTCATCGGCACCTTCGCCGGCCCCGCGGCGTCCAGCATCGCCGGGGGACGTTCGGTCAACAGCTCGGCGGGAGGTTCTTGCGAAGTCCGGTAAAGCCGGGGGGCGTCGGCGTTGGGACAGCCGACCATCAGGGCGGCGAACATCGGCGGTAGCCACACGGACGTTTTCACGGAACGCGGTCTATCAGCCTTGCCGATTGCGATCATCCCGCTCGCCGCTACTGCAGCGCCAGGATGACCCCGCTGCGCGCGGGCACGTCGACGCTGACCGCGTTGCCCGTGATGGTCCATTCCCGGTCGGTCAACAGGTCCACCACCTTCTGCCCCGACGTCCAGCCGAGCTCGGGCGGGAAAGTCACCCCGACGTTGGTCCAGGTGCCTCCGGTGCGGTTGAGCACAACCACCGCCGACTGATGCGGGTCGACGTCGAGCCGTTCGTACGCCCAGAGGTTGCCCTTGCCGTTGTCGTCCGAGTTGCACCACAGCGTCGTCATCGCCCCGCGCCTAAGGCCGCGCAGCTTGGCCCGCGCCGCCAAGAGCTTCTTCATCCTGGCGAGCTGGCTTCGCTGCTCGGCCCAGAGGTTCGGTTCGCGGTTGGCGACGTGCCGGTTGTCCGGGTCGCTGCCGCCGAACTCGCCGTACTCGTCCCCGTAGAAGACGAGCGGCACGCCGGGGCTGGTCATCAGGTTCACCATCGCCAGCCACAGCCGGTCGTACGGTTCCTGCCCGGACGGGGCCCCGGGGAGGTTGGACCACTTGTTCCCCTGCACGCCCCGGTTGGCGACGTCGGCCTTGGTGATGAAGCGCGGCACGTCGTGGTTGCCGACGAAGGTCACCATCGGCGCGCCGGCGAACTGCGACTGGCTCTGCTCGGTCCAGTACTTCACGTGCTGGAAACCGTTGTCGTCGCGCGCGTAGACCGACTCGGGCACCTGGAGGAACAGCGGGAAGTCGAGCTGCGCGTCGAGCGCGTTGGCGCCGATGGAGTGGTTGATGAGGGCGTAGTCCGAGGTGAACGTCTCTCCGAACATGAAGTACTGGGTGCCTCCCTGCTCGAAGCGCTGGCGCATTCGGCTGGTCAGCCCGGTGATGGCCGAGTCCTCGACGTGCTTCACCGCGTCGACGCGCAGGCCGTCCAGGTCGAACTCCTCGACCCACCAGAGGACGTCCGAGGTGAACTGGTCGGCCGCTTCGCTCACCGTCCAGTTGATGTCGGGCATGTACGGGGCGAACAGGCACTCCAGCCGGTTGGTGTCCCAACTGCAGTTCGTGGTGCCGCACACGCAGCCGGTGCGGAACCAGCCGGCCTTCGAAGCGTCCTTGAAGTACTCGTGCTCTTCGTGGACGTGATTGAGGACGGCGTCCATGACGATGCGCATGCCGTGGAGGTGCGCCGCTTCCACCACCCGGTGCAGGGCGTCGGCGCCGCCCAGCCGCGCGTCCACCTCCCGGGCCTTGATGGGCCAGTAGCCGTGGTACCCCGTCACCGAGTGCACGCCGTCGAGGTCGGGGTACACGCCCGCGGGCTGCGTCTGCCAGGGCGTGAGCCAGAGGGTGCGCACCCCCAGGTCGTCGAAGTACCCCTCTTCGATGGACAAGAGGACGCCCTTCAAGTCGCCCCCCTGGTAGTCGGCGGAAGGGGCGGCGCCGGGCGCGGCGGCCGGGTTGTTGCCCGGGTCGCCGTCGCGGAACCGGTCGGTCACCGCCATGTAGATGGGCGAGTCGCGGAACGAGAACGGCTGCGCCTCGACCCAGAACGGCAAGAGCAGGCCGGGGCTCGCCCGCTCGCCCGCGAACGCCGTGACGGACACCGTGTACTTCCCGTCGGAAAGGCCGGTGAGCGACACGGTGGCGTGGGCGCCGTCGGCCGCCAGCGTCAGCTCGGTCGCGGAGAGCGAACGCGGAGCGTACCCAGCGGCCACGTGGTCGGCGGGCAGCTTCACCGTCCCCTCCAGCCGGACGGCCGAGGCCAGCGCCGGAGGCACCGTCACCAGCAGGTTCGCGGTGTAGGCGCCATGGCCCGAGGAGGGCCGAATCGCCTGGGGCGGAGAAACCACCGAAAGCGTCGGTGATGCGCAGTCTCCGACGGTGAGCTGCGAGTAGGTGTGGCCGCCGACGGAACGAGTGCCGCCGCCGTTCGGGTCGAGCACCTCGCCGCCGTTGACCAGGAAGACGTACCCGTACGCGCCCGGGTCGAGCGTGAGCGAGGCCGTGTAGCCCCCCGTGCCGTCGGGCGTCATCTCGGTCTGGCCCGCCCGGTCGAACCCGTTCCACTCTCCGAGCAGCGCCACCGACGACGCGGTGACGCTCGGGCGGAAGCTGAACGACACCCGGCACAGGCCGCCCGCTCCGGAATCGGGGGTTCCCCCATCGCTCGGCGCCGGCAGCGGCTTCTTGGGGCACCCGAAGGTCAGCGCGGCCAGCAGCGCCAGGGGGGCGGCAGCGCGCCGATAGAAAGAGCTCGTCATGAAGGACTTCCCGAGTGAGGCGGCAGTGCTTTCCGGCCAGGCGCGGGGGAAGGTACCGAAGCCGTTCGCGCGCTACAAGGCACGCCCTCGGCGGCTCGCCTGGCGCCGACAATCGGTTCCCTTCCCGCGCCGCCCACGGGTACTGTGCGCCCCCTTCTTTAGCGAGGACCTTCGCATGCGCGCCCGAACCTTCCCGTTCTTCGTCACCCTCGCCTGCTGCGCGACCTCGAAGCCCGCGCCCCCGGCCGCCGACGTTTCCGCGCCGAAGCCGGCCGACGCGCGCTCGGCGCTCCCGGTGCCCTCGGGCGTGGACGAGACGGCGATGGACTTGACCGCCGACCCCTGCTCGGACTTCTACCAGTACGCGTGCGGGGGCTGGATGAAGACGTCCGAGATACCGGCCGACAAGCCCCTGTACTCGCGCGGCTTCGTCGCCATCGTCGACCGGAACGAGCTCGTCCAGCGGCAGGTTCTCGACGAGGCCGTGGCCGGCAAGCTGCCCGAGGGCACCGCCTTCGCCAAGCAGTTGGCCGACACCTATGCCACCTGCATGGACGAGGCGAAGCTCGAGACTTCACTGCCCGAGGTGAAGAGGTACCTGGCGGAAACCGCCGCCCCGAAGAACGCGAAGCAACTGTCGAGGGCGCTGGGCCGGCTGCACGCAGAGGGCTTCCACCCGCTCTTCGTGCCCGAGGCGATGCAGGACTTGAAGGACTCGACCCAGGTCATCGCCAGCCTCGACCAGAGCGGGCTGGGGCTGCCCGACCGCGACTACTACCTGTCCGACGACGCCAAGAAGAAGTCGGTGCGCGACGCCTACGCCGCCTACACCGAGCGGATGCTGGCGCTCTTCGGAGAACCCGCCGCCGACGCCAAGCGCCACGCCGGCCAAGTCCTCGCGCTCGAGACCCGCCTGGCGAAGGCTTCGCTGTCCCGCGTCGAGCGCCGAGAACCGTCCAACCTCTACCACCGCATCGACCGGAAGGCCCTGGCCGCCACGGCGCCCGCGCTCGATTGGGACGCCTACTTCGACTCGCTCGGCGCGAAGGGCTTTTCTTCCCTCAACCTGACCCACCTGGCCTTTTTCCAGGAAGTGTCGGCGCTCGCCAAGGACACGACCCCCGAGGTGTGGGCCGCCTATCTCACCTGGGTGGTGGTGCGCGCGTCGGTGCCGGCCCTGCCCAAGCAGTTCCAGGACACGGCCTTCGAGTACACCTCGAAGAACCTGACCGGCGCCAAGGCCGACCGGGCCCGCTGGAAGAAGTGCGTCGGCATCGTGGACGGCGACTTCGGCGAGGCGCTGGGCCGGGAATTCGTGCGCCGCACCTTCGGCGACGACGGCAAGGTCCGCACCAACGCCATGGTGCAGGCGCTGCAGGCCGCCGTGCAGGCCAACTTCGCGAGGCTCGCCTGGATGGACGACGCCACCCGCGCCGAAGCGGCCAAGAAGCTCGAGCGCATGGTGGGCCACAACAAGATTGGCTTCCCCGACGTCTGGCGCGACTACTCGAGCGTGAAGACGGGCCGCGAGTCCTTCTTCGCCAACGCGCTCGCCGCCGACGCCTTCGAGATGAAGCGCCAGCTCGCCAAGGTGGGCAAGCCGGTCGACCGCAACGAGTGGCTGATGTCTCCGTCGGCGGTGAATGCCTACAATGAGGGACAGCTGAACGAGATTGTCTTCCCCGCCGGAATTCTCCAGCCGCCGATGTTCGACCGCGCCGCCACCGACGCGGTGAACTTCGGCGCCATGGGCATGGTGGTGGGCCACGAAATCACCCACGGCTTCGACGACAAGGGCCGGCAGTTCGACGCCGACGGCAACCTGCGGGACTGGTGGACGCCTGCCATCGGCAAGGCCTTCGTCGAGCGCGCCGACTGCGTGAAGCGGCAGTTCGACGACTACGTGGCGGTGGACGACCTGCACGTCAAGGGCGACCTCACCCTCGGCGAGAACGTGGCCGACCTGGGCGGGCTGAAGCTGGCGCACCAGGCGATGGTGGACTGGTACGCGAAGCGCGGCGGAGATGACCTGCTCCGCTACACCCGGTCGCAGCAGTTCTTCCTCGGCTTCGCCCAGTCCTGGTGCACCAAGGTGCGGCCCGAGACCGCCCGGGTGCGCGTGCAGGTGGACAGCCACTCGCCGCCCTACTGGCGGGTCGCCGGGCCGCTGGCCAACCTCGATTCCTTCCAGCAGGCGTTCCAGTGCAAAGCGTCGAGCAAGATGTCGCGGCCGGCCGCTACCCGCTGCGAGGTGTGGTAGCCCCCGGCGAAGGCGCCGCGAACGTCCGCCAAGCCGTCGCGCAGAGGACAAGGGCGCCCCCCGCCACCGCCCACGGCCCCGGCCGTTCTCCGGTAGCGAGGAACGTCCACACCGGGTTCAGCACCGGCTCGAGCAGAATCAAGAGCGACGCCGCGACCGCGCCGGTGCGCGCCAGCCCTCGCGAGAAGAGCACGTAGGCCAGCGCCAGCTGGAACGTCCCCAGGTAGGCGAGCAGCCCCAGGTCTCTCGCGGTGGGGACTGGCCCTCCGAGCGCGAGCGGCAGCGCCAGCACGGCCGCCAGCACGTTGCCGGCCGCCAGCACCGGCGGCCCTTCGTCGCGCACCGCCCGCAGGCCGACGATGCAGAGCGCGAACGCGACCCCCGACACCACCGCCACCGCGTTGCCGGCGAGCTGCCCCGGCCCGAGGCGGTCCACGAAGAAGAGCGCCAGGCCCACTCCGAAGACGGGCACCGCCAGCCATTCGCCCCGGGTCGGCCGCTCGCGCAACAGCCACGGAGACAGCAACAGCACGTACAGCGGAGCGGCGTCCTGCAGGAAGATGGCGTTGGCCGCGGTGGTGAGCTTGTTCGCCACCACGAACAGCGAGACGGTCGCCGCGTACGCGACCGCGGTCGCCCAGGCCTTTCGCGACGGCCACCTTCGCGAGCCCGGCACCAGGGCCAGGAGCACAGAGGCCGCCACCAGCGAGCGCCCCCCCGACACCTGCCACGCGCCGAGCGTGGTCAGCTTGATGGCGGCTCCGGCAGAAGACCAGAGCACCGCCGCCGCCAGAATGTAGAGCCGGGCCCGCATCGTCAGGTGAGCAGCCCCGGCAGGCGGGCCGCGCGACGGCGCCGACTGTACCGCACCGACGAAACCTCCGAGCGCCCGGCGAGATGCCCGTCGCCGCCCGAAAGCGGGTCGCGGCATCTCACCCTACGCGTTAGGGTAGTGCGACGGAGGGGTACCAGAACCACCGGAGAGTGTGACCAGGTTTGAGCGCTACGCAATCTCCTTCGGCCTGGGGTGACACGGTGACGGTCCGGACCCAGCCGTGGCTCACGTCGCTTACCCAGGCACTGCGCCGCGCCCGAGCACGTTCGACACGTCGTAGCCGGCGAGGGCGGCGCGCGCCCGCTCGCGCGCTCGCCTGAACATCTCGTCCTGTGTCCGCTCATAGACGGACTTGCCGTATTCGCCGTCCGACGACGAGTCCCAGTAGGCGCAACAGCCGGGGCTCATGGCATCACCTCTGCTGCCTGCGACTGCTCGTTTGCCCGTCGTTGCTTCTCTTCGGCCGCTTCTGCCCTGGCCGTCCTTTCGGCGACCTCTTCGCGTGGTAGGGGACCCTCCTCGGCGCTGGAGATGACGACCCCGCAGCGTTTGTAGTTCGGCGTCGGCGTAGACCGCGTCGCCTCGTCGAGGTTGAGGTCCTCGGACCTGCGCGCGACGACGTCCGGCGGAACGCCGAGGAGCCGATGAAACAGCTCACGAGCCGCGTTGACGACGTGGAGCCGCGCGTCGGCTTCCGTTAGGAAGTCGCCCTCCGGCGCCAGGCGCCCAGTCCAGTACGCGACCTGCTGCCCCAGGTAGGCGCTGAAGAGGGCGACACCGACCTCGTCCGCATCCTGGGAGTGAAGCGCGTTCCATGTGTAGTCCCAGTAGTGGCTTGGGTTGACGACGAACTTCTGGAGCGCTTCGGCGATGCGCCGGCACGCGCTGATTTCCCAACTCAGGCGTTGGCGGCGATGGGAATCGGCAAGGTCCAGTTGCTCCTGTAGTTCGATGGCCCCCGACTCCAGCCAGACCGCGAATTGGTGCACGGAGGCGGAAGCCATCAACAGGAATACGTCCTCGACGTCGGACTCACCGCGCGAATCTTGGGAGGCCTCCTGACCCGCCACGCTGGCGTTGGCCGAGGCCCCCAGGAGGTGCGCGAACTTCGCGCGCCAGGCGAAGAGCGTTGCCTGTGAATCCGACTCAAACCCGTCCTCCAACAAGTCAGCCGTGGACGCCAAGTCCGCGTCGAGGGAGTCGAGGAACCGCTTCGCCTGCTGGGGAGTGGCGCCTGTCGCGACGTGCGAGCACCAGCCGTCGCAGGCGAATGGCGCACGCGGCGCGATGACTTGGTGAAGGAGCGCGGCCACGCCTTCAGCGAGCGTCACCTCGAGCTTGCTCGGACGCATTTCAGGGTCGAGCCGCGGGCAGGGCGTGGCCGTTACCATCGCAGTCCGTCCCGGCACGCTGGGCGGCGTCGTCTCCACGGTCGTCCCGTCTCCGTATCGGAACCGGACGAAGTAATCGTCGAAGTGCTCCCCGAAGACCGCCCCGCGCCGCTCGTACCAACCCACGACGGCGCCGGTGAGCTCAGTCCAATAGGCCGCGAGTTGCGCCGGAGTCACGCCGCGCGCGGGGAGGGGATTGCTCCAGTCCGTCTCAGGAATGAACGCTACGCCAAGCCGGGGGAGCCGCCGCGCGCAAGACTCAAGAGGGTTCGACATCACGACCTCCCAGTTGGGGTATGGATGTGGGTATGATAAATACCCACACTGACATACACAACACGCCAAGCGAATACGCATGCTTGCGTGTCGTTCGCTGGCGCTTGTTGGGAGGTTGGAGACTTTGGGTACTCTCGACTGGCGGCTGCGACCATCATCAGGGGCCATCCACCGAGCCGACTCAGCACGTCCGATACGCCGGGCCACTCGCTGGTCCAGGGCATCCAGGACGGCTTCGGGAAGCTGCGCACACTTAGGACCCTGACGGTTACGGGTCAGGCGATAATGCATGTCATTTCATACAGTTATACGTTTACGCTGCCGGGCTCCGAATAAGGACCTCTCGTGCCGCTCGCCCGAGTTGACCAAGCGTGATTCCATGGCCAGAATATACTGACTAGGAGCCTGGTTGTGTTTTCTCACGTGATGCCAGAGAGGAGCCGTGGCCGTTTCACGCTAGGCGAGGTGGCGGTTCTGGCCGGCGTCGATGAAAAGGCCGCTCGCCATGCGCTGAACGACGTCCTGGGGAAGCCCGCCGGGTCGTTCGGAGTTCGCGACGTGGTGTTCTTCGTGATGCGCACCCAACTGCTGTCGTTGACGGACTCTGCCGACGTGCAAAGGGCGCTGTACGTGCGCCTGCATGAGCGCAGCGCTCGGTTGGTGGGGCAAGAGGGGTTGGAGCTTTGCCTGAAGGCACAGCACAGTTCGTCTTTTCGCGTCGTCGTCGAGCCGTATTCGGCGGCTCGGCAGGTGTTGGCGCGCATCCTCGCGTTCAGAGAAGGTTCCCGGCGTGTGGTGCGCAGCGATGACGTTCAGGGCGGCGCTCTTGTTTTCAAGGGCACCCGCATTCCGGTCGCGCACGTCGGCGCCCTGGTGAAGCGCGGCGTGCCCGTCGAGCAGCTCCGGGAAGACTTTCCGCAGTTGAAGCCACAGGACTTCGAATTCGCCCGCATGCTCGTGGAGATGAATCCGCCTCGCGGGCGGCCTCGCAAGCGGATCGAATTTCGTCGCCGTTGAGCCAACGCTTGTAGGACGATCGAGGGGGGCCACCTGACGGCTCCGCTCATGCGCTTCCTTGTCGACGAGAACCTGAGCCGCGCGCTTGTGAGCCGCCTTCACGAGCTCGGCCATGAAGCGGAGCGAGTCTCGGACATTGGGCTGAGCGGACAACCCGACCACGTCGTTTGGCGAGAGGCGTTTGACCGAAGCGCGATTTTCATCACGGCGAACGCCGAGGATTTCATCAGCCTCGCGGACGGAAGCACGCTGCACGCCGGGCTCATTGTCTTCCGCGCCGGTGACCTAGCCAAAGACGAGCAGGTCCAGTGGCTGGACCGCGCGCTGGAGCGGCTCGCGTACCGAAAGGATGACATCGTGAACCACGTCATCGAGGTCCGCATCGGCGACGCCGATCTCGAAATCGATGACTTCAAACTTCCCGGGACGTGACGCCTCGCGCACGCATTACGAACCGTAGACCACAGGTGCGCCGAACCCGCGCGCTATCGGCCTTCGAGCTGTTCGGGTGGAAGGCCGAGTTGGTCCGGCGCAACTTCCCGAAGCTCGCCATCTTGGCGCGCGCGCGCACACGGCGCACCGCATCGCGCAGCGGTGGCGCGACCACGGCGAAGCCGCGCTCGAAGAAATGCTCGAGTTCTCGGGGCGGGCCTCTCATTCTTGTTGGCACAGCCGTCGCCCGGGTGCGAGGTTAGCGCCCATGAAAGCTCTAGCCCTCGCCCTGGCCCTCGCCCTGGCCCTCGCCCTTGCCGCCTGTCTGTCAGCCTGCGCCGGCGTCGCCCTGCCCCGCGAGCAGCTCACGGACCCGTCGGCGCTGCTCTTCAACGGGTACACCAAGCCCGAGGTCACCTGCTTCAAGTGCCACAACGGCGACGCCAAGGGCACGATGCGCGGCCCCAGCCTCGAGAAGAAGGTCGCCACGCTCTCCGACTCGAAGCTGTCCGACGCCATCCACAAGGGCGCCGGCTTCATGCCTTCCTTCAAGGACAAGCTCACCGACGAGGAGATTTCGGCCGTCATCGCCTGGCTGCATGCCACGTTCCCGAAGGCGCCTGCGCCCTAGGCGGCTACTCCTCGAACGCCGCGTCGCCGAAGCCTTCGCGCTCGGTGTAGCCGTCGACGAGGTACTTCTTGATGAGAGCCTTGGCCTGTTCGAGGGCTTCCAGGGGCGTGGCCGCCTCGCCCACCTTGGTCTCGTTCGAGGTCCAGTCCTTCTGGCCCCCCGCGCTCAAGAGCCCGCGGTGCAGCGTTACTCGCCGCCCGTCCACCGAGACCTGCCAGTAGCGCGTTTCCTTGCCGACGGCGCGGACGAAAGTTCGCTGGGGCATCCACACCGCGTTCGGGTTCGACTCTCGCGGCAGCGGGCGCGTCGGCTTGGCCTGCGCCGCGCCGGCTTGAAACGACAGCTGCGACGAGTCGGCCGCCACCTTGGAGAACCGGCGCATGTCCCAGAGCAGCACCGGACACTTGCCCTCGGGCCCGTGCTGGAGGTCGAACATGAGCGCCCCTTCGACGGGGGCCTCACAGACGGCCTCGAACGTGCAGCCCCGCTCGTGCAGCCGTTCCTTGGCGAAGAGGGCGAAGGGCAGCACGTCGTCGTTCACCCAGTGGTAGAGCCCGTCGCGCACCTCGATGAACGACTTGTTCGTCACCAGCGGGCGGAAGACGCGCCCGAGGAAGCGCGAGTACAGGGCGGGTTCTATCGCCCCCCAGTCGAAGACGACGGCCTCGCGGGCGCCCTTCGGCAGGCCCCACTGTTCCTTGTTGGCCACCAGCAGCATGGTCGGCCGCCCAACCTGGGCCGACAGCGCTTTGATGGCGTCCTGGTAGGTGAGCGTCACGGCAGGCCTGGGTGGAGTCAGTGCACCGGGTGGCGGATTTGGGCTCGGTAGACCGCGTCGAGGCCCGGCCCATTGTTGCCGCCGCCGAGAATGAAGACGAAGTCGCCGACGACGGTGGCGGTGTGGTTGCTGCGCGGCTCGGGCAGGGGCGCCTGGGCGGTCCACGGCCCCAGGCTGGCGCCCGACGCCTTCGCCGAGATGACGTTGGCCTGCGGCGCGACGCCGAAGAGCTGGTCCCGGCCGCCGAAGTTGAAGACGTAGTCGTCGGCCCCCGCCGCCGCTCCGAAGGTACGGCCGGCCGGCAGCGCGGTGGTGGCCACGGGCGTTCCGGGCGCGCCGTCGGCGTCGAGGGGAATGCCGGTGACGTCGGAAAGCACTGCGTTGGTCCCGTCGTACCCGCCGAGGAAGAAGGCGGCCGCGTCGGTGAAGGCCAGGGACGGCTTGCCGCGGAATTGCGGCCAGTACTGCGTCTTCGTCCACGAGCCCAGCGGGTTGCCCAGCGTCGCCAAGGCGAGCACCGCCTCGTTCGTCTCGCTGACCAGTGCCGCGTCGGACAAGAGCACCTTGCCGGCCTTGGTCTCGGCTCCCACGCCCAGGGCGCGCCGGCCGTAGGGAAGCGTGCCGACGAGCTGCCAGGTCCCGAGCGTGCCGTTCAGGGCGAGGGTGGTGGTCCAGACGTCTCCGTCGAGCGCGGCGGTGTCAAACAGCCCGCCGAGCAGCACCACCGTCGTGCCCGAGACGGCCAGCACGCAGTCGGTGCCCGGGGAGGGCAGCTTTCCGGCCAAGGTCCAGGCGCCGAGCGTGCCGTCCTCGGCGACGCTGGCCGAGTGGATGTCGTCGACCGAGACGAAGCTCGACCCGCCCGCGGGCTTGTAGTTGCCTCCGGCGACCAACAGGAACTGTCCCGCAGCCGCCGAGCAGTGGTTCGCCCGGGGCACCGGCATTGGCGTCACCACCGCCCAGGCCCCCAGCGTTCCGTCGGCCCGGTTGCCGGACGCCCCGCCACCTCCACCCCCGCCGCCGTCAGGGCAGGAGCCGGTGGCGCACGACGAGCCCGATACCAACGTGCAGACGCCAATCTGGCAGGCCTGGGTCGCGGCGCACTCGACGCAGCCATTCCCGTCGAGCCCGCAGGCGTTGGCGGTGGAACCGCCCTGGCACGCCCCGCTCGCGTCGCAGCAGCCGGGGCAGTTGGCCGCGTTGCAGGGGCCCTTCAGGCCGCAGGCAGCCGCCCCCGCGAGGACGACCGCGAGCGCGAACCCCGCAACCCACCAGATTCTTCGACCCATGGAGGCGCCTTCTAGCTCCAAGCCGCGGGCGGCGACAATGCCACCAACCCCCACCGAACCTTTTTCCTCCACCGGTTTCTCTCTTGGCGTGACCCGCCCGACGGGTCCCCAACCAGGAGCTCATTCGATGTGGTCGAACTTCTACGAAGAAGGCGGCTGGGGCATGTACCCCACTTCCGTGTTCGGCTTCCTGCTCCTCGGCGTGGCGATGCTCATCGCGCTGCGCCCGGAGCGGCGCTTCTTCCCGGCCGCCCTATGCCTGGCCGGCATGACGCTGGGCTCGGGGGCGTTGGGCTGCTCGATGGGGCTCGTCAACACCTTCGCGTACATCCACAAGGTCCAGCCCGTCGAACAGCTCGCGATTATTGCGGCCGGCTCTTCCGAGTCGCTGAACAACGTCGTCTTGGCGCTCATCGTGTTCGTGCTCAGCGCGCTGGTCGCGGGAGTCGGCGCCGCCCGCGTGGCCTTGAACGGCGGGCCGTCCAAGTCGGCATAGACTCGCCCGGCCATGCTCTCCGACGAAGCGCTCTACCAGCGGATGCTCGGCGGCGACCTCGGCGCCTTCGACCTGCTCTTCCAGCGCTACGAGCGCCACCTGCTCGGGTTCATCCGCGGCCAGCTCGACGACTCGGCCGACGCCGAGGACGTTCTTCACGAGGCGTTTCTGGCGGTGCTGCGGTCGCGCGCGTCAGCGGGCGAGGCGGCCTGCTTCAAGGCCTGGCTCTTCCAGGTGGCGCGCAACCAGTGCCGCAACCGGCGCCGCACGGGCCAGAGAAAACAGCGCGCCCTCGAGACGGTGGGCCGCACCCCGCCCGAGCCCGCGGTCGACGCGGCGGTCGCGCTCGAGGCCCACCAGGCGAGCGCCGCGGTCCGGCAGGCGGTGACCCGGCTGCCCGGGACGCTGGCCGAACTCTACCAACTCCGCGCGGCGGGGCTGTCCTACCAACAGATTGCCGAGGTGCTGGAAGTACCCCTCGGCACCGTCAAGTCGCGCATGCACGAGCTGGTCGGGCGCCTGCGCGAGGAGGTGCACTCATGGACTGCCGGCTGACTCAATCGGCGCTGGTTCCCTTCCACTTCGGGGAAGTCGACCCGGAAGAACGGCGCGCCGTCGAGGCGCACCTCACGGGCTGCCCCGGGTGCCTCACCGACTACCTCGGCCTGAAGCGCGACCTCGAGACGGGGGCCGGGTCGCCCGCGCCGTCGAGCGAGGCGCGGGAACGTCTGCGGCGAGCCGTCGCCGTGGAAATCGGCGCGAGCCCGCGGCGCCGCGCCTGGGGCTGGTGGGAACGCCCGCTGGCGGCCGCCTTCGCCGCGTCCGCCCTGGTGAGCGCGCTGTTCTTCGTGCACGTCATCGCCTCGACGCCGGGGTCGGCGCCGCGAATGCTGGAAGGCTCTACGCGCGCCGAAACGCCGGCACCCCCGTGAAGACGCTGCCCAGCTCAGAAACCGACGACCGCGACCGGCGTCAGGCGGCTGTTGCCGCTGGTGCCGTCGCCGAGCTGTCCGTAGTAGTTGTTGCCCCAGGCGCGCACACCTCCGTCGCCCAGCCGGGCGAGTGAGAAGAGCTGGCCGCAAGACACCGCGGAGACGCCGCCGAGACCCACGACGTCGAGTGGATCGGGCGAACCCGCCGCGCCCGAGGCGGCCGCGTTTCCGAGCGCATTGCTCATGCTGCTACCCCAGCATTGCACGCTGCCCGAGACCATGACCGCGCACGCATGGAGCGAACCCGCCGAAATCGCGATGACTCCTGCGTCGAAGTGAACGGGCGTCGGGTAGAGCCGGTCAGTCATCGAGCCTTCGCCGAGCTGGCCGTGTTCGTTCGCGCCCCAGCAACTCACCGCGCCAGAGCTCATCAACGCGCACGCGTACCGGCCGCCACAGGAGATCGCCACGACCGCCGCGTCGAGGCCCTGCACGTCCACGGGCACGCTGCTCATCGCCGTGGTGCCGTCGCCGTGTTCCCCGCGCGAGCCTTCGCCCCAGCATTTCACGGCGCCCGACGACAGGAGCGCGCAGGTATCGACGGCGCACGCCGCCACCTGCACGACTCCCGCGTCGAGTCCGACGACCGCGACGGGATGGGGGCGTCCGGGCGAAGCAGTCGTCCCGTCGCCGAGTTGGCCCTCGACGTTTCTGCCCCAACAGTAGAGCGCTCCGGTCGAGTCGATTGCGCAGCTGTGGTAGTCGCCAACCGAGAGTGCTCGAAGGC
>JAHFDQ010000344.1 GCA_023248915.1 Archangiaceae bacterium
CGCACCGGCGACGATCGCCACAGCGGCAACTGGGGCGAGGAGCCAGGGGAAAGCCTTCATCGGAGAGCTCTCTTTCGAGAAGAAACGAGCCGGCCGGGGCGCTTTATGTAGGAAGCGCTGGCTGCGCGCAAGCCGAGCACTCCTCGCCCACTACCCTTTGCCCTCGCCTCGCAGCGCGGCTAATAGCGCTGCATGGCCGAGCTCCTCCTCTTCGTCGACGCCTTCTGGATTTCCCCCTACGCCATGAGCGCCTGGGTGGCGCTCACCGAGAAGCGGGTGCGCTTCGAGGTGCGGGAGGTCGCGCTCCACCGGAAGGAACAGCAGGCGCCCGGGTTTCCCTCTCCCACCGGGCGCATTCCCGCGCTGCGACACGGCGAGCTGTGGTTGGCCGAGTCTTCCGCCATCGCCGAGTACGTGGACGAGCTCTTCCCCGCGCCCGCCCACCCGAGGCTGCTGCCGGCCGACCGGCGCGAGCGCGCGGTCTGCCGCGAGCTGATGGCGTGGCTGCGGTCGGACCTGGGGCCTCTCCGGGAAGAGCGGCCGACCACCACCCTCTGGTACGAGCGTGCCTCGAAGCCGCTGTCGGAATCGGCGCGCGCCGCGGCCGCCCGCCTGGTCCGCGCCGTCGAGCCTCTCGTGCTGGAAGGTCGCGCCAACCTGTTCGACGAGTGGTGCCTCGCCGACACCGACCTGGCGCTGATGCTCCAGCGGCTGCAGGTGAACGGCGACCCGCTGCCGCCCAAGCTCGCGGCCTACGCCCGCTCACAGTGGCTGCGCCCCAGCGTGGCCGCGTGGACCGCTCATGCTCGCGTTCCGTACGTGGCGTATTAGGCCGGCCCTCGATTTCGCTCGGGCTGAACCGGTCAGAAGGGCAGGGTGATATAGTAGCCGCTGCGTCCTCGAATCACGAGCAGGAGCACGCTCTTGGCGCTCCTCGCGGCGATGAGGGCCTCTCGGAACTCGTCGAGGGCCTTCAACGGTTGGTTGTTGAGTCTCGCGACGATGTCTCCGGGTTCGAGCCCGATTCGCGCGGCCGCCGTACCCGGGCGCACCGCGGTCACCACCATTCCTCCCTGGCCTGCTTTCAACCTCAGGCCCAGGCGGTCCCACGCCAGGCTGTCGGCCAGCCGGGGGGGGAATTGCTGCGCCTCGAAGCTCGCCTCGACCGACTGGCCGTTCCGAAAGAGGGTGAGCGCGACGGGCGTCTTCGCCGGGTAGCCCCGCATGCGGACCTCGAAGTCTTCGGCGTTCTCGACCTGAGACCCGCCCACCGCGGTGACGATGTCTCCCTGCTGCACGCCGGCGCCTTCCGCCGGGCTGCCCGCCTGGATGCCCGACACCACCGCTCCGAACGTGCGGTCCCACCCGAGGCGGCGGGCCAGGTCGGGCGTCAACGCCACCACGTCGATGCCCACCCAGGCCGGCCGCACCTTTCCGAACTGGGTCAGCTCGCCCACGATGCGCCGAACCTTGTCGGCCGGGATGGCGAAGCCGATGCCCTGCGCCGAGGCGAAGATGGCGGTGTTGATGCCGATGACCTCGCCGTCGATGTTCATCAGCGGCCCGCCCGAGTTCCCCGGGTTGATGGAAGCGTCGGTCTGGATGAAGTCGTTGTAGACCTTGCCCTCGGCGTTGAAGCTGCGGCCGGTCGCGGAAACGACTCCGGCGGTCACCGTCTTCTTGAGCCCGAACGGGCTGCCGATGGCCACCACCGTCTCGCCAATCATCAGGTCCGAGCTGGTGCCCAGCCTCGCCGCCGGCAGGGGCGTCTTCGAGACCACCTTCAGCACCGCGAGATCATTGTCGGCGTCGGCCCCGATGACTTCGGCGTCGAGCTGCCGGCCGTCGGCCAGCACTACGTGAATCTGCGACGCGCCGCGGATGACGTGGTCGTTGGTGACGATGACGCCCGCGGGGTCGACGATGACGCCGCTGCCCAGGGACTCGACCGACTCGCGCCGGGTGCCGCCCCCGCCGAAGAACTCGTCGAAGAAAGGGTCGGGCGACCGGAACCGGCGCTCGACCACCTGGACGGTGCCGATGTAGACGACGGCCGGCGAGACCCTTTGTACGACGTCGACGACCGCGTCCTTGCGGTGCGCCAGGTCGGCGCGGGCGTTCGGAGCGGCCAAGAAGGCGGCGAGGGCGAAGGCGAGTTCTGGGCGCATGGCGGCCCGACTTCTACCACCGAAGACGGGGCGAGCATTTCCGCGATGACTGGGCTTTGCTCGCGCCCCGATGAACTGCCCCTCGTGTCAGGCTCCGGTGGCGCTCGGTTCGGCCTATTGCTCGGCGTGCGGCAAGCCGGTCGCGCCTCCTTCCCGCCCCGGCCAGCCGGCCTGCGCGGTGCACCCCGAGCTGGCCGCCGCGCAGACCTGCCCCCGGTGCGGCAGCTTCGCCTGTGCAGCGTGCCTGGTCGCGCTCCCAGGCAACATCGTCCTCTGCCGCCGCTGCGAGGCCGCCGGGCAGAAGGTCAGCCTGCCGTGGGACCGGCGCGACGAGCTGGGCATGATGCGCGCCTGGTGGCAGACCAGCATGAAGCTGCTCGCCTCGCCGACGGCCACCCTCGCCCAGGCTCCGCGCGAGGGCTCGGTCGGTTCGTCCCTCCTCTTCGCGTCCATCTCGAATCTGGCCGGCATGGCGACCACGGCGGCGCTCTACGCGGTGGTCCTCGGCGGCGTCTTCGCGTTCGCCCTGAAGGGGGAGGACAACCCCTTGGGCAAGGTCGGCGTCGCCGGCGGCGTCGGAATCGTCGCTGGCGGTTTCCTCGGCTACCTGATTCTGGCCGTGGTTGCGGGTGCCATGGGGCTGCTCCTCATGTCGGCGCTCGACCAGTTGGCGCTCCGCCTCGTCAAGGCCGACCCGGCGCCGTGGCCGGTGACGCTGCGCGCGGGCGCCCTCTCGATGGCCCCGTACGTCATCGGGCTCATTCCCCTGTGCGGCCTCTACGTCTTCCCCATCTGGTCGCTGGTGCTGAAGGTGTTCGCCTACCGAGCGATGCACCGCACCACCGGGGGCAAGGCGGCGGCCGGAGCGCTACTGCCGATGGGCGCCCTCATGGTGGCCTTCGTCGTGCTCTACGCCGCGGTGCTCATCGGCGTGCTGGCGTTGGTGCCCGACAAGCACCATTGAGGGCCCCAGGCCTACGGGGAGTACTCGACCCGGACGTCCTTCAGCTCGGGCGACCGGGTCGGGTCGAGCGTGTCGAAGAAGGCGCGGTACTGGAAATAGCGCCCCGTGGGCGGTCCGGTCAGGGTCAGATTCGGAAGCCCGGCGGTCGGGTTCATCAGCTCGGAGTAGGTGCTGCCCGAAGTCCCGTCGGGGCCGAGCCAGGCCTCGGCGGTGCACGGCGCCGCGCAGGCCCGCACCTGGAAGCGCAGCCGCAGCGCGCCCCGGGTGTACACGTCGACGACCTCGGCGGAGCTCAAGGCCCGATTCCAAACGACGACCTCGTCGAGGGCCCCGCTGAAGTAGCGGTCCACCGGCAGGAAGGCTCGGGCGCCGAGATAGAAATCATCGAGGACCGAGAGCAGCGTGTCGCGGGCCTGCGTGTCGGTGGCTGCGCCGCTGCCGTCCAGGTAGGTGGTCCGTGAAGAGAGGCTGGTGAAGACCCCGACGACCTGGTGCCACCGGCCGGGCTGGTAGGCCGTCGCGCTGATGCCGCTGCCTTCCTTGTGAGCCTTGACGTTGCCGGTAGCGCCAAGGTCGATTCCGTAGCACCTGTCGAAGTCGGTCGCCGGGGCCGTCTGGTCCGTCAGGGACCACGGCGTCGCGTCCTGCAGGCGGGCGGCTCTCATCCAGAAGGACACAGTGAAGGGTTCGGGGTCCACTGTCGCGAGCAGCGGGGTGACGAAGCTCACGTACGCGCTCGAGCCGTCGAACGACACCGCCCCGCCGAACCGGCCGTTGGCGGCGTAGACGAGGCTGCCGACCGGAGTTCCGGTCTTGCCGCGGCCCGACGAGTCGGCCACCGCGCCCGCGGCGTCGTCGAGGTGCCAGACCGCCCCGAGGCTGGCCGCGCTCAGGTTTCCGGCGGGGTAGGCAGTCTCGGTCGTGGGCGGTACCGCCTTCAGCGCCGGCCGCTGCGTCGTCCAGTCGAGCTTGGTCCACTGGGCGGTGGTTCCGACGTCGAAGAGCTGCGAGGTGTAGTGGCCCGAGTAGGCCGCCGACTGCTCTTGGTAGATGCGGGCCACCTCGTCGGGGCCGAGCGCGCGGTTCCACACCGCGACTTCGTCCAGGTACCCGAAGTACTCGTCGCCGGCGGTGCCGTCGGAGTTGGCGAAGAACATGCCGGGAGAGACGGTCATCGCGCTGAACGGGTTGGCCACGGTTCCCGTCATCAGGTGCCGGCCGTCGAGGTAGACGCTGGTCGTCGTTCCGTTCACCACCCAGACGAGGTGATGCCAGGCGGTGTCGGCTAGGGGCGTGGCGGTGTTCATTCCGCTGGTGATGCCGTTCACGCTCGTCCAGACCGCGATGCTTCCGCCGTTCCGCCAGAGCTTGAAGTAGTTCTGACTGTTGTAATAGAGGGCCGCCCAGGCCTGCTGGTCGTGGACGGTGTCGGTGTACTTGGCCCACAACGACACCGACATCACGCCCGACGTCTGGACGGCCGTGATGGACGGCGAGTTGACGACCCGAATGTCGTCGAGCACGCCGTCGAACTGCATGCTTCGGGCGATTTGCCCCGGCTGGTTGCGCGTCACCGTGTCCTCGAGGATGCCGGTGTTGCCGTTGCCCGAGGCATCCTGCGCGTTGCCCGAGGTCTCGTTCAGGTGGAACAGGAGGACGTCGCCGGTCATGTCGAACCAACCGGTCGAGCCCGAGCCGTCGGGGAATTCTCCGAGGTACCTCGAGACGCCGTCGAGCTCGACCCAGGAGTTCACCGCGTCCCACTGGGTGCCCAGGTGGGTGCCCTGAGAGCCGAGGGCGCTGGTGAGCACCCCGCCGTCGTCGAGCCCGGCGTCCGCGCCGCCGTCGCCGCCCGCGTCCTGGCCGGCGTCTGTGCCGCCGTCGTAGCCCGCGTCCGGCCCGGCGTCGGTGCCGCCGTCGTCTCCCGCGTCCAGCCCGGCGTCAACTCCGCCGTCGGCGCCCGCGTCCAACCCGGCGTCCGCGCCGCCGTCGTCGCCTGCGTCCTGCCCGGCGTCCGTGCCGCCGTCGTCGCCCGCGTCCAGCCCGGCGTCCGTGCCGCCGTCGTCGCCTGGCGACCCCGAGTCCGACCCCGGTCCCAGGCCGCCGTCCGTCGAGGCGTCTGGGCAATCGGCGGCTGCGCAGGTGGCAACGGGAGGGCGCCCGCCGCAGTCGCAGCCGACCCTAAAGGCCTGCGTCGCGATCAAGGGCCAAAGCGCGGCAAACAGCCACGTCCTCGTTACCGGAAGCACGGCGGTACGCTATCACCGCGGGACTCACCGCCCTCGAGAGACGAGACTCGCGCTCGGAGATTCGCGGGTCGTCGAGCGGCGCGGCTGTCAAACGCGACTCCTGGCGTGGAACAATGCGGCGCCATGCGCTCTTACTTCGTGGTCGTGGCGGTCGTCGTCGCGCTGGCTCACCCGGCGTACGCGACCGACTACGTGAATGATCCTCTGACCGCGGGCAGCTATGCCGGGCGCGGCACGCGCGGCGGCAGCATCTCGGCGGCCGGGTGGACCACCAGCGCCTCCACCGACTCGGTCTGGTGGCAGATTTCCGACGCGCTCGAGAGCGGCACCGTCGAGTACACAGTCAGCGGGCTTGAGTTGGGCACGTCGATGGTCGTCGGCGACCACGACATGTTGACGCTCTACCAGGCCCCGGACGGCATGGGCGAGCCCGTCGACTACATGCCCTACTTCCGGAACAACGACTTGAAGGTCTTCACCCGAATCTTCGGTTCGGTGGCGGGGCCGCCCTACGCGGGCTCGTACAAGCTGAACCTCACCTACTGCATGCAGGGGCCGCCGTACTACCACGACGCCTGCGCCGCGGGCTGCCCGTCGGCCGACACGCTCGCCTACGCGCGAGGAAGCCCGCAGGACCTCGGGTGGGACCCGGCCACCACCTACCACATGGTCCTCACCTGGGGCGGCGGCACCATGTCCTTCTCGCGCGACGGTGAGTTCCTCGGCTCGATTACCTACCCCGGCACCTACGCGCCGCAGCCGCTCACGGTTCGAATCGGCGGCCCACGCAACGGCCAGGTGAGCGACTCGTCGACGCCCATCGGCATGACGGTGTCGAACGTCCTCATCAGCGGCACCGTCGGCGTGCAGACCGCCATCTGCGGCGCGCCGCCGGCCGACGCGGGCACGTCTCCGCTCGACGGCGGGTGCGACTCTTCGATTCCCGTGGCCGAGGACGCTACCGCCGCCAACTGGCTGACCGGGGTGTTCCCCGACACCACCGACCTGAACGTCGAAGGAGACGGGTCGGGCCCCAGCGGCGTCGTGTACTTGAAGTTCCCGGCGCTCGGAGGAACCGCGACCAGCGCCACCTTGAAGGTGCACACGGCCGCGTTCTCGTCCGCCGCCGGCGGCTCGGGCCAGGTCTGTCGGGTGGCCGCGGGCGCCTGGAACGAGACCACCCTGACCTGGGCCAATCGGCCGGCCGTCACCACCGCCTGCACCGGCGGAGCCACCTCGGTGACGCCCAACCAGGAGGTGGCCTGGGACGTCACGGCGATTCTGACCGGGAGCGGAGAGCAGAGCCTCGCCATCGTGTCGACCGACCCGGACGGCGCCCACTACTACTCGAGGGAATTGGGAGGTTGCGCCTACGGCCCGAGGCTCTACGCGACGGTGGTGGCCACGGTGCCTGACGGAGGAGGAGGCGGGGGCGGGGGCGGCGGTGGAGGTGGCGGAGGAGGCGGCGGCGGTGGAGGC
>JAHFDQ010000345.1 GCA_023248915.1 Archangiaceae bacterium
CCCACCGCCTGCCAGGCCACCGACGACGTGAGCCCTGTCGCCGAGCCCAGGAAGACGTACGCCTTCCCCATGTCCGGCGCCGCGCCGTCGAAGGCGAACTCCCCCGCGACGACGTCCGAGAACCCGTCCCCGTTGACGTCCCCTGCTCCGGAGACCGCGAAGCCGAACCACGCGGTCCCCTGGCTCGCGCCCAGCGTTTGCCAGGCTGCCGCCGTCGACAGTCCCGTCGCCGAGCCCAGGAAGACGTAGACCTTCCCCATGGCAGACGCCGCGCCGCTGAAGCCGACCTCCCCGATGATGACGTCGGAGTAGCCATCTGCGTTGACGTCTCCCGCTGCCGCGACGGAGTAGCCGAACTGCGCGCCTGCCTGGCCCGCGCCCACCACCTGCCAGGCCGGCCCCGTGGAGAATCCCGTGGTCGAGCCCAGGAAGACGTACGCCTTCCCCATGTCCGCCGCCGAGCCGTCGAAGTAGTACTCCCCGACGACGACGTCCGAGAACCCGTCCCCGTTGACGTCCCCCGCTCCGGAGACCGAGAGGCCGAAGTGCCCGCTCGACTGACTCGCGCCCACCTCCTGCCACGCCGCCGACGTCGTGAGCCCCGTCGCCGAACCCAGGAAGGCGTACGCCTTGCCGACGTCCGTCGCCGCGCCGTCGAAGGCGTACTCCCCGCCGATGATGTCCGAGAAACCGTCTCCGTTGATGTCACCCGCACCAGAGACAGGGATGCCGAAGCCTGCGCTCGCCTGGCTCGACCCCACCACCTGCCAGGCCGCCGAGGTCGTGAGCCCCGACGCCGAGCCCAGGAAAACGTAGGCCTTTCCCATGTCCATGGCCGCGCCGTCGAAGAAGGGTTCCGCGACGACGACGTCCGAGAATCCATCGCCGTTGACGTCTCCCGCCCCGGACACCATCAGGCCGAACTCGCCAGTCACCTGGCTCGCGCCCACCACCTGCCAGCCCGCGCCCGTCGTCAGCCCCGTCGCCGAGCCCAGGAAGAGGTACGCCTTCCCCATGCCCGCCGCCGTGCCGGAGAACGACCATTCCCCCACGACGACGTCCGGGAACCCGTCTCCGTTGACGTCCCCCGCCGCGGACACAGCGTTGCCGAACTGCGCGCCCGCCTGGCTCGCGCCCACCATCTGCCAGGCCGCCCCCGTCGTGAGGCCGGTCGCCGAACCCAGGAAGACGTATGCCCTTCCCATGTTTCCCGCTGCGCCGTCGAAGAGGGGTTCGCCGACGACGACGTCCGAGTACCCGTCCCGGTTGACGTCCCCGGCGCCTGAGACGGACGAACCGAGCTCGGCGTTCACCTGGCCGGCGCCCACCGCCTGCCAGGCCGCCCCCGTCGTAAGCCCGGTGCCCGAGCCCAGGAAGACGTACGCCTTGCCCATGTCGGCCGCCGCGCCGTCGAAGAGGTACTCCCCCACGATGACGTCCGAGAACCCGTCCCCGTTGACGTCCCCCGCACCGGACACGTTGAAGCCGAAGTCCGCTGTCGCCTGGCTTGCACCCACCGCCTGCCAGGCCGCCCCCGTCGAGAGCCCAGTGGCGGACCCCAGGAAGACGTACGCCTTCCCCATGTCTACCGCCGCGCCGTCGAAGTAGGGCTCTCCGACGACGACGTCCGAGAACCCGTCCCCGTTGACGTCCCCCGCGCCGGACACGGAGTAGCCGAACCCGGCGCCCGCCTGGCTCGCGCCCACCAACTGCCAGGCCGGCCCCGTCGACAGGCCCGTCGCCGAACCCAGGAAGACGTACGCCTTCCCCATGTCCGCGGCCGCGCCGTTGAAGGAGAACTCCCAGACGATGACGTCCGAATAGCCGTCCCGGTTGACGTCTCCCGCGCCCGACACGGAGTAGCCGAAGGCGGCGCCCAATTGGCTTGCGCCGGACATCTGCCAGGCCGGCGCGGAGATGAGCGGGTCGATGACGAGCGGATACCGCCCTTCTTCCTCCACCACGATTCGAATCCGTCCAGAACCAGGGCGGGGGGCGCTCCATTCCAGGGACGCCCGAAGCTGGCGACCGTCGGCGTCGAAGACCTTGAGCTCGCCGTAGCGCAGCGTGTCCTCTCGGCCCGCGCCGAAGCCCAGCGCCTGGGGGTCGCGCGTCAGGCCCCCCGGCGCCTCCACCCGCCCATCGATGACGAGTGGCCCTCCGTCCTCGGGAGCCTGGGCGACCTCGAAGCGCTGCTCGAGACCTTCCGGGCGGTTCTCGTATGTCTCCGTCACGCCGCCCCGCCGGTACACCACCCGAGTCCCGTCCGCGGAGGGCAGCGCGGGAGCGACCTTTCTTCCGCCCACCGACTCGAGGGAGAACTTCCACCGCCAGCTCGCGGACTCGGGCGCCACCTCCACCCCGTCATTGCCAAAGAAGGCCCGAAACCCCTTTGCCGTGGCGACGAAACGCTCGCCCCCTGTCCCGGAGGGGAGGACCTGGCGCCTGTCCTCATCGAGGGCCGCGGCGATTGTCGCCCACCAGTCAGGGTGCTCCCGCTGAAACGCGCCTTCCGCCGGCCGGGCCGTGGAAGCACCGCCTGCGCCCCCTCGCGGATGCCGGCCTGCCCCGGGGGGCAGGAAGAGGCAGGCGGCCGTCGTGAGCACCCAGGCCCACCTCGCCGCCCCTGTCGCCTTCCGCCGCTTCGCCCGGGCGCTCGTCATCCACGTCCCTTCGTGAGCCTCAGCTTATCGCCTGTGGTGGAAGGAGGCCGATCAGGAACGACCAGCGGGCGGGTCTGCCCGGAACGAATGGCGGACCGACGGCCGACAGGTCGGAAAGCAGGTGTGCCCTCTTATCGCAGGGTCGGTAGCGCGGTCAGGACGTCGCGCAACGGCACGGCTTTCACACTCGGACCGAGCGTCAGGGTCCGGTCGCCGGCGTGAACCACCGTGAGGCCATCGAGCTTCAACTCCGTGAACGCCGTTCGAATGGACGCGGTCAGCTTCGGCGCCCCGGTGTGCGAGCGCCAGAAATAGGCCTCTTCGTCGCGGGCGCCGAGAATTGCCAGGACCTGCTCGACTCCGAAACCTTCCCACGACGCGCCAAGGACCGGGTGCGACGCGAGTTGTCGCGCCTCTCCGATACCCAGCAACACGTGCAGCAGCCCACTTGCGTATTCCGGCCAAGCCGATCGGCCATTCCGGTATGCCAATAGCGCACAAGGGCCGTTTCCACCGGGGCCCTTTGTTTCCGAGGGTCCCGGGGTGCCGTTCTTCGTGTACACGGTCAATGTGAACTTCTTCCGCATCGGGGCGACGTTCTGAGGCGAGGCAGCGCGCTCGGGGCAAACGGGCGTGCCCTCAGTAGTCCTTGCTCCAGACCAGGTCGGCGCCGCCGGCCCGGGCGTCTCCGTACTTGGCCTCGAAGCTCCAGCGCGGGCTGATTTGGTACTCCAGCTTCACCTCGTGCGAGTTCTCGCCCTTGGCGGGGTCGGCGCCAATCTGCCCGGTGTAGCCGAGGTAGACTTTGTCCGAGAGGTAGGTGCCCGCCTCGACGCGGGTGCCGGCCAGCCCCGTCTCGCCCGCCTCGATGGAGAAGACGTCGAGCGGCAGCTTCTTGGCGAGCACGGTGCGCAACTGCGACGCCGCCAATGAGCCGATGACCGACGCGGCCTGGGCGCCGGTGATGGTGGCTCCCGAGTCGCGCTTCAGCGTGCGCCGGCCGGTGGCGAGCAGCGTGTAGATTTCGGATTCGCTGAGCGGCGGCTGTGAGCTCGGCTTCAGCGTCAAGTCCTTGCCCCGGCCGCTGATGGCGACCGTCACGGTGACACCCTCGCGCTCGCTGACGTAGGTGCCGTTGACATTGACGTACGGAGTCGCCGCCGGGCCGGCGAAGCGCACCTGCGAGTCCTTCTGGACGTCGAAGCGCCGGCCGATGACGTCGGCGCGGCCCCTTAAGACGCGCACCTCGCCGAACAGTTGCAGCGCCTGCGCGTACTCCAGCCGGAAGCCCTCGGACAGCCCTAACTCGACTTGCACGTCGCTGCCCTTCACCCAGACGTTGCGCGGAGCCACCAGCACCGCCGAGTACACCCGGGGCTGCGCCCCCTGGCGCTTCGGAGCCGGAGCGACCATCGGACTTCCAGCGGCGCCGGTGGTACCTGCCGTAGGTAGCGGTCGCCGCTCGCCAAGCCCGCGCGGGTTCGGGCGCGAACCCAGCGGGGTTCGGAGACTCGGTCGTCGGAGCAGTCACTTGGTCCGCTGTTCGATACCCATCGGCTTCACCGTGTCGCGCAGGGCGTACTCGGCGAAGACACGGCTGCGCGACTTGCAGAGAAGCAAGCCGATCGAGGGCGCGTCGTGCTCGCCGCGCATCTGCGAGTCGATCGCGCTCAGGTAGAAATTGAGCTTGCCGGTGTGCTCCGGCTCGAACTCTCCAGACTTCAGCTCGACCACGACAAAGCACCGCAGCCGGAGGTGGTAGAAGAGCAGGTCGACGAAGAAGTCGCGGCCGTCGATCTCGAGCGGCACCTGGCGTCCGACGTAGGCGAAGCCCGCGCCCAACTCGATCAGGAACTTCGAGATGTGCCCGACCAGCGCGTCCTCGAGGTCGCGTTCGCTGGCCTCAGCGCTGAGCGAGAGGAAGTCGAAGCGGTACGGGTCCTTGATGCTCTCCCGAGCGAGGTCGGAAAGGGGCATCGGCAAGCGCTCGGCGAAGTTGGTGATCGCTTTGCCCGTGCGCTCGACGATGCCCTGCTCGATATGGAGCGTGAGCACGTTGCGCGACCAGCCGTGCTCGACCGCACTGGCAGCATACGCGAGGCGCTCGCCGCGTTTCTTGAGCTTCGTCAGGAGTACGAGGTTGGTGCTCCACGGCAATTGGCCAACAGGCTGTTGGCGAATTTGGTCGACGTCGGGCCACGCCTCGGCGAACTGCCGCATGTACTTGAGATTCGAGCGCGAAAATCCCTCCATGTTCGGGAACTCGGCGCGCAGGTCGGCGGAGGCTCGGTCGATGACGCCGTCGCCCCAGGTGCTCTTCGCCCGTCGTTCGAGGAGATCTCTTCCGATGCTCCAGTAGAGGGCGATGAGCTCGTGGTTCACCGCGAGGCTCGCGCGCATCTGCGCGGCGCGGACGCGCTGCTTCACGTCGGCGATCCACTCCGCGTAGCCCGTCGGCGCCCGTGTGAGGGAGGCGGGCGTGGCAGAAGGCGCGCGCTTCGCGCTCATCGGGCTCTTCCCGATTTCACCGCCACGAAGGAAGCGGCGAACCGCGTCGCGGCGATTCGTGGCGTGCCCAGGGAGGTGTCCGTTCTTGCGACCATCCCCGTCAGTATCCCTCGCACGTCTGCTCCCACGCTCAGAAACTGAAGGTGCCCGGCGCCTCCCTCGCGGTCAGGGCGCATTCCGCCCCGCGCTGTCGCGGCCGGCGCCTTCCCCCTCGCCACGCCCGCCCTCCACGCGGAAGAACGGTAGCCGACGAGGCTGACGGCGGTGGACTCGAGCCGCGGGACGGGTGTCGCCGGGGCAGGCGTTAGCATCAGGATGGCCGGGCGGACGGCCCGGTGCGCCGCATCTGCTCCTCGCCCATCCGACTGCCGGAAAGCAGGTGTGCCCGCCCATCGCGGTGCGCTCGGGGCAAACGGGCGTGCCCTCAGTAGTCCTTGCTCCAGACCAGGTCGGCCCCGCCTGCCCGGGCGTCCCCGTACTTGGCCTCGAAGCTCCAGCGCGGGCTGATTTGGTACTCCAGCTTCACCTCGTGCGAGTTCTCGCCCTTGGCGGGGTCGGCGCCTATCTGCCCGGTGTAGCCGAGGTAGACTTTGTCCGAGAGGTAGGTGCCCGCTTCGACGCGGGTGCCGGCCAGCCCCGTCTCGCCCGCCTCGATGGAGAAGACGTCGAGCGGCAGCTTCTTGGCGAGCACGGTGCGCAACTGCGACGCCGCCAATGAGCCGATGACCGACGCGGCCTGGGCGCCGGTGATGGTGGCTCCCGAGTCGCGCTTCAGCGTGCGCCGGCCGGTGGCGAGCAGCGTGTAGATTTCGGATTCGCTGAGCGGCGGCTGTGAGCTCGGCTTCAGCGTCAAGTCCTTGCCCCGGCCGCTGATGGCGACCGTCACGGTGACACCCTCGCGCTCGCTGACGTAGGTGCCGTTGACATTGACGTACGGAGTCGCCGCCGGGCCGGCGAAGCGCACCTGCGAGTCCTTCTGGACGTCGAAGCGCCGGCCGATGACGTCGGCGCGGCCCCTTAAGACGCGCACCTCGCCGAACAGTTGCAGCGCCTGCGCGTACTCCAGCCGGAAACCCTCGGACAGCCCTAACTCGACTTGCACGTCGCTGCCCTTCACCCAGACGTTGCGCGGAGCCACCAGCACCGCCGAGTACACCCTTGGCTGCGCCCCCTGGCGCTTCGGGGCGTTCTCGGCCGTCGCCGCGTCCCCGGCCGGTTTCGGGCGCCGGCGCCGTATCGGCTGGCCGTCCCGCGTGAGCACGATGTCGGTGGGGCGGTCGAGCGACTGCAAGTCCTTCCGCTTCACCTCGGGCAATTCGATGTGGGCCTCGGGTACCACCCACTGGCGCAGGTCCACCCGGCGCGCGGACAGGTCGCCCTCGAAGCTCGACCCGAACGACGCCACCGCGAAGAGCTGGTCGTCGTAGACGACGGGAAAGTGCGTCGCCTTCGCCTCGCCCGTCAGCCGGAAGGTCGGGCCCGAACGAATCGCCTCGGCGGTCGCCCGCAGCTCTCCGCCGCCGCTCTGGGCGACGAATTCCACCAGCCGGGCGCGGTCGCCCGTCGCCTCGAGCAGCAGCTGCACCTTCCGGTAGTCGCCGTACCCCAGCAGCCCCACCCGGCCGTCGTTCCACTCGAAGGTGCCCTTGAAGTCGGGCACGTCGT
>JAHFDQ010000346.1 GCA_023248915.1 Archangiaceae bacterium
CACCACCACTCCGGCCATCGCCCCCCGGCCGGTGCCAACCCTCACGCTCATCGGCGTCGCCAGCCCGAGCGCGCACGGGCAGGCGATCACCAGCACCGACACGGCGGCCACCAGCGCGAACGCCCAGCGCGGCTCGGGGCCCGCCACCATCCACGCCGCGAACGCCAGGGCCGCCACCGCCATCACCGCGGGCACGAAGACCGCCGCCACCCGGTCGACCAGCCGTTGAATCGGCGCCCGGCTGCGCTGTGCCTCGACCACTGCCCGGACTATCTGCGCCACCAGCGTCTGGTCGCCCACCCGCTCGGCGCGGATGACCAGCGCCCCCGCGCCGTTCAACGTCGAGCCGACGACCCGGTCTCCGGGCCGCTTGTGCACCGGCATCGGCTCTCCCGTCATCATCGACTCGTCGACGCGGCTGTCCCCTTCGAGCACCGTGCCGTCCACGGGCACCCGTTCACCCGGCCGTACCCGCAGCGAGTCTCCCGGGACGACGCTCTCAAGCGGGACGTCTTGTTCCTGGCCGTCGCGGATCAGCCTCCGCGCCTCGCGGGGCACCCTCGTCAAGAGCGACTGCAACGCCCCCCGCGCCCGGGCGCGCGCTCCGAGCTCGAGCACCTGGCCGACGAGCACCAGCGCGGTGATCGCCGCCGCCGCCTCGAAGTACGCCGGCGGCTCGGCCCCGTACGCCGCGGCCGTCACCCAGGGCGCGACGGTGCCTACGACGCTGAAGCCCCAGGCCGCGACGACTCCCATCCCGATGAGCGTGAACATGTTCAGCCGGCCTCGCCGCACCGACGCCGCGGCGCGCGCGAGCAGTGGCCAGCCGGCCCACCACACCACCGCCGTCGAGAGCAGAAGCTCGGCCCAGCTCGACCAGCGTCCGGGCAGTTGCCTCGGCCACCCCGCCATGCGGCCCGTCGCGAGCATTGCGACCGGCGCCGCCAGCGACACCGCCAGCCACATGCGGCGAGTCATCGAGGCCAGCTCGGCGTCCTTCCCCGATTCGGCCACCGGCTCGAGCGCCATTCCGCACACCGGGCAGTGCCCCGGTTCGGAACGGCGGACTTCCGGGTGCATCGGGCAGACGTAGTCGCCCGCCGGCCGGTGGTCGGGCAGCCGCGCTTCGAGCCCCGGCGGCAACGGAGGGAAGGGCGACGCGTGCCACTCGCCGTTCGCGTCGCGCCCGGCGATGAACTTCACGCGGCAGGCCCAACTGCAGAAGTAGTGGCGACGGCCCCCCCGGTCGACGCTGCCTCCGGGCGGGTCTTCGGAGTCGACCGCCATTCCACACACCGGGTCTGTCGCGGTCATGCGCCATGGGTGGTCATGAAGCCGGCTCCCAGCCCAAGTTTGGCTCTGGGGACCTTCGACAACTGGACAGGCGGGTCAAGCCGCCCAGATCAACTGGACGTCGTAGTCGCGGAACTGCTCGTCGGCGGTGAGAAGCCGTACCCCCTCCAACTGGCCCTGAGCGACGAGGAGGCGATCGAACGGGTCCTTGTGACGGGGAGGAAGCGCTCCGGCCCGCAGCGCGTGACGGATGTGTATCGGCAGCGGCACCATCGCCATCGCTGACATTCGCGTCGTCACGTACTCCTCGGGCGGGCAAGGCAGGGACAGCTTCCCGAGGGAAAACTTGATCGAGATTTCCCAGGCGCTCGCCGACGAAAGAAGCAGCTCGGAATCGGCGCTGCTCAGTATCCGCCGCGCTTCCTCGTTGAGCCGCTCGGGACTGGCCAGCGCCCAGAGCCAGCAATGAGTGTCGACGAGAACCTTCAGGACTCGAACTCGCTCAGGATCTCGGGCGGAAGGGGGGCGTCGAAATCTTCGGCGACGGTCACCTCGCCCCGGTCAGTACCCAGGTCCCGCGGGCCGGGGGAGATGATCGGCACCAGCCTCGCCACCGGCCTTCCGGCCTTGGTGATGATGACTTCTTCTCCTCCCGCAACCATCGCAAGTAGCTTTGAGAACTGAGTTTTTGCCTCGTGCACGTTGGCCTTCATGGAATTATGATGGACTTAGTCATGGACTAAGTCAATCGGTGGCAGTCTCTCTACTCTCCGCGCTTGAAGTCGTCCGAGCGGACTCCGTACCGCTTGAGCAGGCGGTGCAGGCTCTCGCGCTCCATGCCGGCCCGCTCGGCCGCGCGGGTGACGTTGCCGCCGAACTCGGCCAACAGCGCCGCCAGGTAGGCGCGCGACACCCGCTCGCGCGACAGATCGACCGCTTCGCGGTACGGCAACTTCACCAGCTCTTCCGCGGGCAGGGGCGAGCCCTGCGGCCCCCTCACCTCCAGCGGGAAGTCGGCCATGCGCAGCTTCGGCCCCGTCGCCAGCGCCGCCGCCCTCTCGACGGCGTTCTCGAGCTCGCGCACGTTTCCGGACCAGGTGTGGCCGGAGAGCGCCCGCAGCGCGTCGGCTTCCAACCTGTCCGCCGGGTTCTCGGAAAGCCCGTCACCGGCCCGGGCGTGCTTCTTCGCGAAGTGCGCCGCGAGCAGGCCGATGTCCTCGCGGCGTTCGCGCAGCGCCGGCAGGCGCACCGGGAAGACGTGCAGGCGGAAGAAGAGGTCCTCGCGGAAGCGGCCCTGGGCGACCTCGGCCTTCAGGTCCCGGTGCGTGGCGGCGACGAGCCTCACGTCCACCTTGACGGGCGTATTCTCGCCGACGCGGCGAATCTCCTTCTCCTGCAGCGCGCGGTTCAGCTTCACTTGGGCAGGCAGCGGCAGCTCACCCACCTCGTCCAGGAAGAGCGTGCCGCCCTCGGCGGCCTCGAACAGCCCGGGCTTGGCCAGGGCGGCGCCGGTGAAGGCGCCCTTGGCGTGGCCGAACAGCTCGCTCTCGACCAGGTCGCCCGGCAGCGCGCCGCAGTTCACCACCACGAAGGGCCGGGCCCGCCTCGGGCCGTGCTCGTGCAGCGCCCGCGCCGCCAATTCCTTCCCGGTGCCGGTCTCGCCCGTCAACAGCACCGTGATGTCGAGCGGCGCCGCGCGCTCGAGCAGCGCGTACACCTCGCGCATCGCGGCGCTGCGCCCCACCAGCTCGCCGAAGCCGTCGAGGCCCGCCTGCGCCGGTGGCGCGGCCGCCTCGCGCCGGCGCTTCTCTTCCACCGCCCGCGCGACCACCAGCGACACGTCGTCGGGGTCGAACGGCTTTTGCAGGTAGTCGTAGGCCCCTTCCTTCATCGCCTCGACCGCCCGCTGCACCGAGGCGTAGGCGGTCATCATCACCACCGCCGTCTCGGGCGACTTCTGCTTCACCGCCCGCAAGACTTCGAAGCCGTCGGCGCCCGGCATGCGAATGTCGGTCACCACCACGTCGAACGCCTGCCCCGCCAGCATGGACAGCGCCCGGGCCCCGTCCCCCGCGGTGTGTAGCTCGTAGCCGTCGCCGAGAATCTTCTCGAACAGCTTGAGCATGTTCTCCTTGTCGTCGACGACCAACACCTTCGCGCGCTCGATCACGCCGCCTCCTCGCGCCGTTCGGGTAGGCGCAGGGTGAAGACTGCACCTTTCCCCGCCCCCGCGCCGGCCTCGATGCTGCCGCCGTGCGCCTGGGCGATGGCCTGCGACACCGCCAGCCCCAGCCCGGTGCCGCTCGCCTTGGTGGTGAAGAACGGCTCGAACAGGTGGGCGCGCAGCTCGTCGGTCAGGCCGGGCCCGCTGTCCGCCACTTTCACCTCGGCGCCGCCGCGGGGGCCGCCGGAAATCGACACCTGGACTTCGCCGTCGGGGCCCGAGGCCTCGGCGGCGTTCCTGATGAGATTGGTCAGCACCTGCCGCAGCTTTGCGCCGTGGCCCCGCACCGTCGCCTCGCCCTGCACGACGATTCGCGCGCGGGCGACGTCCTGCTGGCGGGCCGCCACCTCGACGCACAGCCCCCTCAAGTCCACCTGTTCGCCCTCGACCTTCAGCGGGCGCGACAGGTCGAGCAGTTCTTCGACGATCTCCTGGCAGCGGCGGGTCTCGTCCTCGATGATCTTCAGGTCTTCGGCCAAGGCGCCGTCGGCCTTGCGCTGCAGCACGCGCGCGAAGCCGAGGATGACGCCTAGCGGGTTGTTGATCTCGTGCGCCACCCCCGCGGCCAACCGGCCGATGCCGGCCAGCTTCTCGCTCTGCACCAGCTTCTCCTGGTGTTCCTTCAGCGCCGCCGTCATCACGTTGAACTGCCGGGCCAGGTTGCCGAACTCGTCGGGGGTGTCGAGCTCGATGCGGGTGTCGAGGTCGCCCTTGGCCAGCCGCGCCGCGCCGGCCTCCAGCCGGGCAATGGGGCGCGCCACCGAGCGGCCGATGTACACGCCCACCGCCGCCGCGAAAAGCGTCGCGCCGACGAGCAGCGCCAGCGTCCACCGGAAGGTGCCCTGCTGCACCACCCCGGCGTGGGCCTCGAACTTGCCGATCGACTCTTCGAAGCGCGCCGCGAGCTGGTCGGCCCGCTCTTGGATGAGCGCCACCAGCTCGAGCCCGTGGCCGTGCTCGCGCTCGACCGTGTCCTTATCGGCCCGGAGAACCGCCGGCAAGATGGCGTCTCGGAAGACGCGGTCGAGCTCGACGCTCGCCCGGTCGATGTCGGCCACCCAGGCCCGCTCTTCGTCGCCCACCGCGTCGGCGCGCACCCGGGCCGTCAGCTCGAGCACCCGCTTTCGCGCTTCCTCGTAGAACCGCAGGTGCGAGTCGTTGCCGATGATGATGGTGTGCGCCTGGTGGGCGTACTGGTCGCGCACGGCGCTGGCCAACTCGAGCGCGTCGCGGACGGACGCCTCGTCGCGCTTCAGCCGGACCAGCCCGTCGAGCACCTCGGTGAAGCCCCGGTAGGTGAAGTACGACGCCGCGCCGAAGGTGACGATGAGCGCGCCGAACGCGAGGAATACCTTTCGAGCCGTCCCGGACCAGAACCTCATGCCCCCTCCCCCTTCCAGAAATCATAGAAGTTGAACCACTGCATCGGGTACTCGCGCACCAGGGCCTCGAGCCGGCGCACGTAGGCCTCAACCCACTCACGGAGCTGGTCCTGCCGGTCGCGCGAACGGTCGAACGCGTACCAGAGCGGCGGGTCGGCGATGAACCGGTACGAGGTCCGGCCGATCTGCACGTTGAAGGTCGAGATGACGGGAGCTCCGCTGACGGCGGCCACGATGAACGGCCCGACCGGGAACGGCGCCTCGACCCCGAGGAAGGGCACCCGCACCACGCGCGGCCCCATCGGCCGGTCGCCCTGCATCGACACCAGCTCGCCGTCGCGCAGCGCGTGCAATATGGCGAGCGACGTCAGGTCCGATTCGCCCACCGCGATGATGCGCGGCTTGGGCCCCGAGGCACGCTCGAGGTAGCGCGCCAGCCGTTCCTCCTCGCCCCGGTAGGCGACCAGGGCCACGCGCGCGGTGAGCCGGCCCTCCAACAGCCCCGAGGCGACTTCCCAGTTGCCCACGTGGGCGGTGATGAGGACGGCGCCCTTCTTCGCGGCGGCCGCCGCCTGCAGGTGCTCGAGCCCGTGGTGGCTGCACTCGAAGATGTCTTTCCCGCGCGTGGCGATGAGCGCGCGGTCCACCAGGGTGCGGGCGAAGGCGAGGATGTGCCGGTAGGCCCGGGCGAAGCTCTGGCCGGGGCCCCGGGAAGGGCCGAAGAGCCTCTCCTGGTACTGCAGCGAGGCCGCGCGGCCGGCGCGGGCGGTCAACGTGTAGAAGAGGACCACCGGGTACAGGAAGGCGTAGGCCGGCCACGAGCCCAAGAGCCGGGTGAGCTGGAAGAAAAACCAGTGGCCGAAAACTCCCGCGACGCTCCGCCCTGACCAGGTTCGCGCCGCTCCCGCGGCCAGGGCGGGGGGGGTGCGCGCCGCCGCCGCTGCCTCGACCCGGCAAACGGCATTCCGGCGCAGCAGCGCTTCGCCGGCCCCGAAGGCCAGCGCCACCCCGCCCAGCGCCACCGAAGCCGCCGCCGTTCCCGTCCCGCGCGCCGCCAGCGCGGCGAAGCCCACCGCGGCGAGGATTGCCGGGAAGGCTCCCAGTCCAGCAGCCGCGCATGCCGCGAGCGAGGCTCCGGTGGCCGACGCGCCGAGCCCCAGCGCGCCCGGAGCGGCCCCCAACGCCGCAGTGGTCAACCGCGCGAAGGGGCCGGTGTGCCCGAGCCAGAACCAGCGCCTGACGGCGAGCAGCGACAGACCCGGGCGCGCCGGGACGTCGTGCACCAGCGGAGCGAGCGGCCAAGGCAAAAGCAACCGCAGGCAGGTGACCGTGTTCAACAGCGAGATTCGCACGTTGTCGGCGAAGGGCCGGAAGTGCGTTACCCGGTCGGCTGGGTAGAGCACGCCGATGGGCGTCGAGCGCACCGGCACTCCGGCCCAGGCCGCGCGCAAGAGCACCTCCACCTCGAAGTCGTAGCGCCTCCGCCGGCCCGCGACCTGCAGGGTTTCCGGCAGCGGGTAGGCGCGAAAGCCGCTCTGGCTGTCGTCGACCCGGGCCGCCGCCTCGAACCAGACCCAGAAGTTCGAGAAGCGGCGGCCGAACTGGCTCGAGCCGGGGGCTCCCGCCGCGGCCAGGTCTCGCGCGCCGACCACCAGCGCGCCTGGGTCGGCCTTCACCGCGGCGACCAGCTTCGGGAGATCTTCTGGCAGGTGCTGCCCGTCGGCGTCGAGGCACACCGCGTAGCGGAAGGCCCGACGGTCGGCTTCCTGAAAGAGGGCGACCAGGGCGGCGCCCTTCCCCTGGTTTCGATGCAGCGCCAGCACCTCGGCGCCTGCCTGCCGCGCCGCCTGCCCAGAGCCGTCGGTCGAGCCGTCGTCGCAGACCAGCACCGCCGTGGCGTGCGCGCGCGCCCGCGCCACCACGTCGCCCA
>JAHFDQ010000347.1 GCA_023248915.1 Archangiaceae bacterium
AGGCGAGGGACAGGTCCTGGGCGATCGAGGCTCCGCGCGAGCGGCTGCTCCGCCTGGGTTCTTCGGCCCTCACCGATCCGGAGCTCCTGGCCGTGTTGTTCGGGTCGACCCGGCAGCGGCCGTCTCAGCTCGACGTGGCCGACGCCCTCTTGGCCGCGGGGGGCGGGCTGAAGGCGCTCGCGCTGCTCGATCCGCACGAGCTGTGCGGCCTGGAAGGGCTGGGCGCCGCGCGGGCCAGCCAATTGGTGGCCGCCCTCGAGCTGTCGCGCCGGGTGCAGAAGGCGGGCGAGGCGCGGCCCCGGCTCACCACGCCCGCCGAGCTGTACCGCTACCTGCGGCCGGCCCTGGACTGCCAGCGCCGCGAGGTCTTCCACGTGCTCTGCTTCAACTCGCGCAACGTGCTCTTGCGAGACGCATGCGTGGCCGAAGGCACCGTCAACGCCTGCCCGGTCGACCCGCGCGAGGTGTTCGGCGCGGCGCTCACCGCCCGGGCCACCGCCATCGCCCTGGCCCACAATCACCCGGCCGGCGACCCCGAACCCTCGGCGCACGACGTGGCGATGACGCGGCAGCTCGCGAGCGGCGCCCGGCTGCTCGGCCTGAAGCTGCTCGACCACCTCGTCGTCGGCGACGGCGCGTACACCTCGATGCGGTTGAGCGGCCAGCTCACCGACTGGGACGAGGCGGGAGCACTCCTGTGACGGCGCCGGCCACCGCCGCGCCCTGGTGTCAGGAAAGGAGGCTGACCCTGGGCGAGGAGCCAGCGCTGTCGCCCCCGCCGCAAAGCCTCGACGCCGCTCTGGCGGGCCTGTCGAGGCACTTCGGTCACACCTCGTTCCGCCCTGGCCAGGCCGAGGTGGTGAGCGCGGTGCTGACCGGACGGAACGTGGTGGGGGTGATGCCCACCGGGGCCGGGAAGAGCCTCTGCTTTCAGCTCCCCGCGCTGTTGCTGCCAGGCCTCACCGTGGTGGTGTCGCCGCTCATCGCGCTGATGCACGACCAGGTGTCGCAGTTGTCCGCGCGGGGAATTCCCGCAACCTACGTCTGCTCGGCGCAGACCGAGCTGGAACGCGCCGAGAGGTTGCGGCGCCTGCGCAACCTCGAGGTCCGACTGGTGTACGTCGCTCCCGAACGGTTTCGCAGCGCGGCCTTCGTCGCCGCCCTCGCCGCGTGCCCAGTGAGCCTGTTCGCCGTCGACGAGGCCCACTGCATCTCGCACTGGGGCCACGACTTCCGCCCCGACTACGGGCTGCTAGGCCAGGTGCGGCGCGACCTGAGGCCCGACCGCACCGTGGCGCTGACCGCCACCGCCACCCCCGAAGTCCGCGCCGACATCGCTCGGTCCCTGCGCCTCAAAGATCCTGCCTTCTTCGTCGCCGGGTTCGACCGGCCAAACCTGTTCCTCGAGGTGCGCCCGGTCGGCGGCGAGGCCGACAAGCGCGACGCTTGCGTGGCCTACGCCCGCGAGGGCGGAGCGGGCATCGTCTATTGCTCCACCCGGAGGAGCGCCGAAGGCCTGTTCGCCGCCCTGAATGCTCGGGGCCTGTCCCCGGTGCTGTACCACGCAGGGCTCGGGGACGAAGCGCGGCGCCGCGCCCAGGACGACTTCATGGCCTCGTCCGACCGCATCGCCGTGGCCACCAACGCCTTCGGCATGGGCATCGACAAGCCCGACTTGCGCTTCGTGGTGCACGCCGCCGTCCCCCGCACGGTCGAGGCCTACTACCAGGAGATTGGCCGGGCGGGGCGCGACGGTCTGCCGGCGCGCGCGGCGCTGCTGTTCAACCACGCCGACGTCTTCACCCAGGAACGGCTCGTCCGCGCCAGCTACCCGCCCGACGCCGTCTTCTCAGACGTTTGGGGGGCCCTGCTCGCCGAAGGCGGCCGCTTCGGCGGGCTGCAGCGGCTGGCGGTGAGGGTCGGCGCTTCGGAGTGGGAAGTCTCGGCGGCCCTGCGCGTGCTCGAACAGGCGGGCCACCTGTGCTTCGAACGACCCGGGCAGGCCCCATGGCGCCTCGAGCTCACGGAAGCCAGCGCGTCCGCTCCGCCTGCGCCGCGGGAAACGAAGGCCGTGCTCGAGCAGGTCGTTCGGACGTTGGCGCCCAGCCGCTCCGGCGAGCTGACGCTCGAGGCGCTGGCGCTGGAAACGGGCCTGGGCGAGTCGGCGACCCGGCGGGCGTTGAGGGCCCTCGACCGCGCTGGCTGGCTGCGGGTGACGCGACCCGCCGGTGGAAGGCTCGCGCGTGCGACGACGGCGGCGCCGTTCGCCAGGCTGGGGCTCGACCTGACGACCACGCGCGCGCAGGAAAGGCGCGCGCTTCACCTGTTGTCCCGCATGACCGAGTACGCCTACTCGCGAAGCTGCCGGCGGGCATTTCTTCTGTCGTACTTCGGCGAACCGCGGCGCGGCACTTCTTGCGAGGGCTGCGACGTTTGCGTCTCGTCGCGGCACTCTCTTCCTGGCGTGGCCATCCCGTCTTCGGCCCCGGCCGAGCACAGCGTGTTCGCCGCCGACTCCCTTCGCCGCTGGCGGCGCGATCTGGCCCGCGACCTGGGCATCGCCCCTTACCTCGTCTTCGACGACCGGACGCTCCTGGCCCTGGCCGTGGCGCTGCCCATCGACCGCGCGGGCTTCCTCGCCGTCAAGGGCGCCGGTGAAGCCCGGTGGGAACGGTTCGGACTGAAGGTGGTCGAAGTGAGCCTGGCGGCTCGGGCCCGGGGAGACACGCCGCAACCGCCGGAGAAGAGCGCTCGGCGCCGGGCACGGCGCTGAAGGCCGCGCGGTCCGGGCACCATGCCCGCGCCGGAAGGTCGACAGGGAATCCACGTCGTGGTGCAGCGCAGGGCTGTGGCTGAGGGCAGGTACCCGGAAGGGGACGAACCGCACCGAGCGTCGATGGCCCGCTGACCGGCATCGTCGAGCCTCCGGCGGTCCCAGGTCGGCGGAGGTTGCCCGGGGTCCTCGACGACTCGATGCGCCGGCCGGCCCGGAGCACCAGGCCGACCAGGTGCTCCACCGATTGGCCCGGGCGCAGCGGTCGACGGCGACCCACCCTACCCCGGCGAGTTGCCGAGGTAGTTTTCTAGTACGTAACGAGTAGAGCACTTGTAGTCTACATATTGCATTTAAGGCAAGTACCGCCAGATTCGGACGCGGGGGGGCAGCCCGTCTCGGGCATCGGATTTCGGCACCCCAGGCGTCGGCCGGACATCGCTGGAGGTTGGCACCCCCCTACGGCTGGCCGACTCGGACTTCCCACCACCGCTTCACGCCGTACATTCCCGCCCCCACCAGCAGCGCCATTCCGAAGATGAGAGCGATGACCGCTAGACCGAAGGCCAGGCGCACTTCGGTCTCGGTCAGGTGGCCGTAGACATAGGCGCGGCGCAGCGGCGAGAGCAGCCCGGCGAGGTCCAGCACCCGCGCGGGCAGGGCCTCGAGCGCCAGCGAGGCCCGCTCGGACCAGCGGGTGGTGTGGTACCGGCGCACCAACTCGACGAAGACTCCCGTCACCAGGTAGAGACTCGAGAGCAGGGAAGCGTTCCCCAGCATGATGCGCACCAGCGGAAACCGGGGCGGCTCGGTCACGCTACCTCTGGGCCAACCGCTTCCTGAGCGCCGCGGCGGCCTTCTTGGCCCGCGATACGTCGGCTTCGCTGCCGCCAATCTTCACGAAGGCCTCGTACTCGTCCACCGCGCGCTGGACGTCGCCTGACTCGCCACGGGCCCAAAGGTCGGCCAGCGCCAGCCTCGCCGCGCCGTACCCCGGCTCGAGCTCGATCGCGCGAGACAGCGACTCGGCGGCCTTGGCGTCGTCCTTCAACTTCAACGCCGCCAGGCCGAGCGCCAGGTGCGCCGTGCCCATCGCGGGGGCCAGCGCTACCGCTTCCTCGCCCGCCTTGCGCCCGTCGCGCAGTGCCCCGCTCGCCAACAGCACCCGCGCACGGGTGGCCTCGGCGAAGGCCCTATCCCACACCGGGCGCTTGCCTTCCGCCTTCGACAGCTCGGCCAATTCCTTGGCGGCGCCCCGCCCCACCTGCGGCAGCCTGGCGAGGTGCCCCCCGATGGTGCCGCAGGCGCTCTTCGGGTCTTCCCGCAACGCGGCCCCAAAAGCCTTCTCGGCCGTCGCCGAGTTGCCCCCCCGGATGAACGCCATGCCGATCTCGCAAAACGTTTCGGCGTCTTTGGGGTCGAGCTTGTTGGCCTTTTCGAGAGAGGCGAAGCCGGTCTTCGACTCACCCCGCGCGAACAACACCATCGCCCGCACCCGCTGAGCCCCCGGCTCGGACGGGTCGGCCTTGACCGCGCGAAAGCTGGGGACCTCGGCTTCCCTGGCGCGGCCCGACCGAAGGAGCGCGAACGCCAGGTCTCGGGACGCCTCGCCCGAGCCCGGGTTGTCGGCCACCCAAGCTTCCGCCTGCGCGAGCGCCTCGCCGGTGTTGCCCTGCGCCAGGTAGGCCCGCCCGAGCGCGTGCCGCGCCTCGCCATGCGACCCGTTCTTCGCGACTGCCTTCGTCAAAGGGTCGATCGCCAGGTCCGTCAGCCCGAGCTGCAGCAAGAGGCGCCCCAGCGCGCACGCCCCTTCGTAGTCCTGGGCGTCTTTCGCGGCCTCTTCGAACTGAGCCTTCGCCTTGTCCAGGGCGTTGCGCTTCCAGTAGAGCTGGCCGAGCGCGAGCCTGACCTCGGTGCGCCCGCGCTTGGCGGCGCCGAGCGTCTTCTCGAGCACTTCCTGCGCCTTGTCCGCCTGCCCGTCGGCGGCGTCGGCCAGGGCCAGGTACACCACCGCCTCGGTCGGAAACTTTCCGTTGACCTGGGTGCGCGCCAGCTCGCCGCGCGCCTTCTTCCACTCGCCCACCTTCGCCCAGGCGATGCCCCGCACCAGGTACACTTTGCGCGCGTCGCCCGAGGCCTCGACCTTCGTCAGAAGCTCGCGTTCCCGGTCGCGCGCCAGGAGCACGCGACCCAGCCCTTCCTTCGCGTCGTCGCTCTTCGGCCGGGCCTTCAAGGCCGCCTCGAAGGCCTTCTGCGCGTCGTCCATCTGGCCGGCGGCGCGCGTGGCCTCGCCCAGCGCCATCGCGTACTCGAAGCCGAGGGCCGGGTGCAGCTTCTGGCCCGCGGTGAGCACCTTGATCGCCTCGTCGCCACGGCCCACCGACGCCAGCAGCCGGCCTCGCGCCAGCTCGCGGCGGGCCCGGGCCTCGGCCTCGAGGGCATCGCCTTCGGGCAGGGCCTCGACGTCCTTCAAGGCGTCGGCCTGCTCGCGGCCGAGCTCGAGGCGCGCCTGGGCCAGCCCCAGCACCGCCTGGGGGTGCTCGCGCGAGGCCTGCACCGCGAGGGAGTAGAGCCTCGCCGCGTTCTCGTAGTCGCCGAATTCTCGGTAATAGTCGCCGAGCGCTACCAGCGCGCGCACGTTGCCGCTGCGCAGCTCGATGGCGCGCGACAGCCGCTTGATGCCTTCGTCCGTCTTCTTGTCGGCGAGCAGCACCCGCCCAGCGGCGGCGTTCACCTCGGCCGTGTCCAGCGTCGAGGCCAAGAGTTCTTTTTTCGCCTCGTCCTTGGCCCGCGCGTCGGCGAGGTGGAAGTCGGTCACCAACGCGAGCGCCGGCTGCTCGTCGCGCGCACCCGGGTGGGCGAGCGCGGACAGCGCGGCGACCTTGTCGTCGGCCGCCCCGCCGTGTTCGGCGTAGACGAGCCCGTCCGCGTAGGCGGTCAGCGCCCAGGCATCGGTCGACCCGTCGTCCGTCTCGGTGGCCAGCTTCAGCAACTCGAGGGCGGCCCGGTACGAGGCGCGGGTGTCGAGCGCGATGGCCTTTCGCGCTTCGGCGACCGCCGTCGGCAGGTCCATGCCCTTGTGCTTGACGCGCGAGTAGTAGAAGCCGCCACCGCCCGCCGCAGCCACCACCAACACCACCGCCAGGCCACCCAGCTTCCAGCCATTGCGCTGCAGGAAGGTGCGGTCGGCCGCCGCTGCGGCCAGCTTCTCGCGCAGCTCGCGCTCGTATTCCTTGGCGATCGCCTCGGCCACGTGCGGCGCGACCTCGACCTTGGGCACTTCGATCGGTGCCGAGCTCTCGATCGCGTCGGGAATGTCGCCGAGCAGCGAACTCGACTCGGCGCGCGGCGGCGGGGGCCGCCGCATCGACGGCCGCGCCACCTCGACCGAAGCGTGCCCTCCGCGAGCCGAGGGCACGTCATCGAGTAGCCCCGGAGCCGAGACAATGACGGACTCGCTGAGCTGTTCCTGCGACGGGATGACGGTCGGCTGGGTCGGGCGCGGTTCGTCGTCGATCGGGGGAGGCGGCTTCACGTTCGGCGTTGCCCCGGCGCGCGCGGCAGCATCGGGCGGAGGCACCGGCAGCGCCGCCCCGGCGTCGGGACCGGTGAGCGCGTCGAAGGTCTTCGTCAGGCCCCGCACCGTTTCTCCTTGCGCGGCGGTCGGCGGCCCCACGCGAACTCCGGCCGGGTCGGTGGGAGGGCCGTCGGGCGCGGGCGTCGAGGCCCGGTCGGGAGAAGGAGTGGGCGGCGACTCGACGGTCACCGGCCTCAGCTGGGTGGGCGCGTCAGACGCGGTCTGAATCGGCGGGCCCCCGGCCCCCGGCACGTAGACCGGGAGGTTCACGTCGGTGGCGTCGCCCGCGTCTGCGTCGAGGGGCACCCGCTTCGCCAGTCCCGGGTCGGTCGAGTAGGTGCTCGGGTCGACGACCGGGTCGACGGTGGTGGGGTCGACCAGCACTGGCGCCGGGCCGCCGGCCAGCACCCGCTGCGTTTGCTCGAGCCACTGCCGCACCCGGCCGTCGTTCGGCTGCAGCGCCACCGCCTTCTT
>JAHFDQ010000348.1 GCA_023248915.1 Archangiaceae bacterium
GCATCGCTGGCCTACGTCCTGGCCGGCGCGTCCTCCTGCCGTTCCGAAGCACCCGCCGCCTCCGAGGCAACGCTTCGGGCCTACTTCCCTACCCATGCCGCCGAGATCTTGGACGGCAGCCCCAGCCGCTTCGTTCCCACGGTAGGCGGCTTCCTCGGTAGAGCTACCCCCACGGGCTCGGGGCCTGAAACGCCGCTCACCATCGAACTTCCCGGCAAGGGCGGAAACCCGGTGGTGTTCGAGGGCGGAGGCCTCCGGGCGAAGGTGACCGAAGCCGGCTTGCGCGGCGGCGGCGCCCGTGCGGGTGCCGCCGTTGCGTATGAAAATGACCGGGGCAGGTCCTACTGGACCGAAGGCCCCGGCGGCTTCGAGGAGTGGCTGCTGCTCGCCGGCGGGACGCGGTCCGAGATTCGGTGGACGGTACAGGGAGCCCAACTCAAGGCGACGCCCTCGGCGGTGCTGCTGCTCGACGCGCGGGGAATGCCGCGCGTGGCGGTGACCGCGCCTCGCGCCTTTGGCTCCGACGGAGAGCCGCTCTTGGTTCGGCTGACGGCCGACGGCCAGGACGTGGTGCTTTCCGTACCTGCCACGCCGGGCTCCGTCCTGGTTGACCCGCTCTGGTCGACGGTCGCCGACGCGCTCTTCGACGCTCGGTATTCCCACACCGCCACGCTGCTTCCGGGAGACCGCGTGCTCGTCGCCGCCGGGGCCCAGGTGGGGACCGAGCTGGCGTCGGCCGAGGTCTTCACGGCGGACGCGGGCACCTGGGCCCAGGCGAGCCCCCTTGCTCAAGCTCGCCAGGGGCACGCGGCGGCCGCCCTCCCTCAGGGTGAGGTGCTGGTGACCGGCGGGTACTCGGGCGCGACGGGCGCCCTGGCCACGACCGAGGTGTTCGGCCTCGATGGCGGCTGGACGTCCGCGGGGTCTCTCGCCGCACCCCGGTATCAACACACGGCCACCCCCCTCTCCACGGGCCTGGTGCTCGTCACCGGCGGGCGCGACGACGCCGGAGTGCTCGCCTCGGCCGAGCTCTTCGACCCCGATTCCGGCGTCTGGACGGCGACAGGGCCGCTGGGCACAGCGCGCCGCCAGCACTCCGCGGCGTTGCTGGCCGATGGCAAGGTGTTGGTCACCGGCGGGCTCGGGGCTGCCGGCACCGAGCTGACCACCGCCGAGATCTACGACCCGAGCGGCGGCGTCTTCGCACCCGCGGCGCCCATGGCGTCGTCCCGCGCCGACCATTCCGAGACGCTGCTCGCATCAGGCCGGGTGCTGGTCGTGGGCGGCACAGGCACCGGCGGCGCCACCGCCGAACGCTATGATCCCCTCAGCGACAGCTGGACAGCCGCGGGTACCTTGCCGTTCGCGCGCGTGGGCCACGCCGCTACCCGGCTCGCTGACGGGCGCGTGCTGATGTCCGGCGGTTCGACCACCCTGGCCGCGTCGGCCGTCTACGATCCCGCGTCCAACAGTTTCGCCCCCGCGGGCTGCCCCGCCACGGCGCGCGTCCACCACACGGCGACCGCGCTGCCGGCCTCTTCCAGCGTTCTGGTCGCCGGCGGGTTTCGCGGCGCGGCGCTCGGCACCTCCGAGCTGTTCGACCCCAGCGGCGGCAAGGCGCTCGGGGTCGCCTGCTCGTCCGCCTGCGAGTGCGCCAGCGGCTTCTGCGCCGACGGCGTCTGCTGCAACTCGGAGTGCAACGCCGGCTCGTGCGACGCCTGCTCGACGGCCGCGGGCGCGCCGGCGTCCGGCACCTGCTTCTTCTTCCCGTCTTCGGTCGCCTGCCGCCCTGCCGCCGACGGGGGCTGCGACGTCGCCGAGACCTGCACCGGGGCGTCCGGCGAGTGCCCCATCGACGCGTTCGCAGCGCCCGGGGTTTCCTGCCGGAGCGACGCCGGCGTCTGCGACGTCGCCGAGACCTGCACCGGGGCGAGCCCGGCCTGCCCTGCGGACGCGAAGCTCTCGTCGGCCACCGTGTGCCGGGCGTCCACCGGAGCCTGCGACGTCCAGGAAACCTGCGACGGCGTGACCGACTCCTGTCCGGCCGATGCAGTTCAGGCCTCGACGGTCGTCTGCCACGCTTCAATCGGCGCCTGCGACGTCGCCGAGTCCTGTGACGGCACCACCTCGACCTGCCCGCCGGACGTGGTGCTGTCCGCAGGCAATGCCGGCAGCCCCGCCTGCGGCGCCTACGTCTGTGACGGCCTCCAAGCCTCGTGCCCGGGCGGTTGCGCCACCGACGCCCAGTGCGCGACCGGTAACTTCTGCGGCGACGGTGTGTGCTCGGCCAAGAAGGCGGCCGGGGGCGCCTGCGAGCGCGACGCCGAGTGCGCGACCGGACCGTGCGCCGACCGCTTCTGCTGCAACAGCGCCTGCACCGGAACCTGCGAATCATGCGACCAGGCCGGCCATGAGGGCACCTGCACGCCGGTGCCCGCCCGCGCGGCCGGCCGGTCGAGCTGCGCCTCGTTCGTCTGCGACGGCACCTCGGCCGCCTGCCCCACCTCGTGCGCGACCTCGGCCCAGTGCGCGAGCTCGCTGATCTGCATCGAAGGCGCCTGCGTCGTTCCGCCGATTCCCGACGCGGGGGTTGACGCGGGCGTGGCCGACGCGGGCCCCACGGACGCCGGCGAAGGCGCCGACGCCGGGCCTGGCAACAAGAGGTACGTCGGCTGGAGCTGCGCCTCGGGCGGCCCCGGGCTGGCCCCCATCGCGATGATTCTCTTGGCCGGGCTGGCCCTTGCCCGCCGCCGCGGCCGAGCGGCGCTCGCGGCCTCGTCCGCCCTGGCGCTGGCCCTCAGTCCCGAGCTGGCCCGGGCCGACGCGCCCGCGCCGCTGCATGTGAGCGCGACCGCCCTTCGCGACGTCACCGCTTCTGCCGTGGGAGCGGAGGTCGGGGCGAGCTACTCGCTGTCCTCGCTCGCTGATCTCGGCGCGGCGGCCTCGCTCGGCCAGACCGTCGGCGGCCGACTCACTCTGGCGCTGCACCCACGTGAAGAGGGGTGGGTGATTCGCCCGTACCTCCAACTTCGCGGCCTGTACCACCCGGTGGCGGGTGGAGCGGGCGTCGGAGGCGGCGCTCAGGTCGGTGCTCAGTACGCCCTCGGCCCGGGGCGCATCGGCGTGGGGGTGCTCGGCGAGCTGTACAGCGGCCCGCCCGGCTACACCCCCTTCGGCCTGTTTGCGCTCGCCGGGTACGAGCTCGATCTCTTCAAGCCGACCCGTTCCAGCGCGCTCGTCGAGGTCGAACCCACCAGGCCCGTCGAGCCCGCCGAGCCGGCAGCGACCGAGCCGCCGCGCCCCGAGGTCGCGCACGTCGAGGTGGTGCCGCCGCCGAAGCCCACCCCCGTCGTGGTCGCGCCGCCGCCGAAGCCGCCGCTGGCCGACCTGGACGACCTGCCCGATCTGCCCGCTGGCCCGGCGCCCGCGCCCGTGAAGCCACCCGAACCGGCTCCGGCCCCCCAGGCAGGAGGCGAAACGCGGGTGGTCGCCCGAATCCACATCCGCGACACCATCACCTTCGGCCCCAGGGACACCAAGGTGAAGCCCAAGTTCGCCAGCGTGCTGAAAAAGGTCTCGGGAATCCTCAAGGCGACGCCGACGATCAAGACTCTGCGCATCGGCGGCCACGCCGACGACAACCCCACCCCGCAGGCCGACGCCAAGCTGTCGACGAAGCGGGCCGAGGCGGTCATCGCCGCCCTGTTGAAGCTCGGCGTCGCGCGCAGCCGGTTGCAGGCGGTCGGCTTCGGCCGGTCGAGGCCGCTGGCGCCGAAGAACGCTCCCCCCAAGGCGCGGGAAGTCAACCGGCGGGTCGACTTCCTCATCATCGACCCTGCCGAGATGGAACCCGACAGCTTCCGCGAGCCGTAAGGCCTTCCGTCAGCCCGAGCGCGGGCCGAGGTAGTCCTGGAGCGGCTTGACGGTCAGGTCCGCTCGCGAGAGCGCCTCGAGCGCCTCGACGGCCATCCGGCCCGCCTGCACCGTCGTGTAGTACGGGATGCCGTGCATCAGCGTCTCGCGGCGAATCGAGAAGCTGTCGGCGATTTCCTTCTTGCCGAAGGTGCTGTTGATGACGAGGACGATCTTCCCGTCGACGATCTTGTCGACGATGTTCGGCCGCCCCTCGGTCACCTTCGCGACCAGCTGCGTCTCGATGCCCTTGCCCGCCAGGTACCGGTGAGTCCCTCCGGTGGCCACCAGAATGAAGCCCAGGGCCTTCAGGCGCTTGGCCAGGTCGACGGTCGCGGGCTTGTCGTCGTCCTTCACTGACAAGAACACCTTGCCCCCGGCCTTGGGCAGGCGCATGCCGGCGGCGAGCTGCGCCTTGGCGAACGCGGTGGGGAAGTCGTTCGCCAGCCCCATCACCTCGCCGGTCGACTTCATCTCGGGCCCGAGAATCACGTCGACGCCGGTGAACCGGGCGAAGGGGAACACCGACTCTTTGACCGCCTTGTGGCTGATTTCCCGCTCGCGGGTGTGGCCCAGCTCTTCCAGGGTTTTGCCCACCATACACAGCGCGGCGATCTTCGCCAGCGGCAGCCCGGTCGCCTTCGAGATGAAGGGCACGGTGCGCGACGCGCGCGGATTCACCTCGAGTACCCAGATCGTCTTGCCCTGAATGGCGAACTGGACGTTCATCAGCCCCACCACGCCGAGCTCGCGCGCCATCAGGGCCGCCTGGTCCTTCATGCGCTCGATCAGGTCCGGCGACAGCGAGTGCGGCGGTAGGGTGCAGGCCGCGTCTCCGGAGTGCACTCCGGCTTCTTGAATGTGCTCGAGCACGCCCCCGACCAGCACCCGGCCCGTCCGGTCGGCGACCAGATCGAGGTCGACCTCGGTGGCGTCGCGCAGGAAGCGGTCCACCAGCACCGGGTGCTCGGGAGAGGCGTTCACCGCCTCGCGCATGTACCGCTCGAGGCTGGGTTCGTCGTACACGGCTTCCATCGCCCGGCCGCCAAGCACGTAGGACGGGCGCACCATCACCGGGTACCCGATGCGCGCGGCCACCCGGAAGGCTTCGTCGCGCGACCGGGCCACGCCGTTCTCGGGCTGCTTGAGGCCCAGCCGCTCGATGAGCTTGGCGAAGCGCTCGCGGTCTTCGGCCCGGTCGATGGCGTCGGGGGTGGTGCCCAGAATCGGTAGGCCGGCCTTCTCGAGCGGCACCGACAGCCGCAGCGGCGTCTGCCCGCCGAACTGCACGATGGCGCCGATGGGCTTTTCGCGCTGGGAGATCTCGAGCACGTCTTCGATGGTCAGTGGTTCGAAGTACAGCCTGTCCGAGGTGTCGTAGTCGGTCGACACCGTCTCGGGGTTGCAGTTCACCATCACGGTCTCGTACCCCGCCTCGCGGAGCGCGAAGGCTGCGTGCACGCAGCAGTAGTCGAACTCGATGCCCTGGCCGATGCGAATGGGGCCGCTGCCGAGAATCAGCACCTTCTTCCGCGAGGTGGGCGGCGCCTCGTCTTCCTCTTCGTAGGTCGAGTACAGGTACGGCGTGTAGGCCTCGAACTCGGCCGCGCAGGTGTCCACGCGCTTGTAGACCGGCCGCAGCCCCAGGGCGTGGCGGTGGGCGCGCACCGCGTCTTCCGGCTGCCGAAAGAGCTGGCCGAGGTATCGGTCCGAGAAGCCGTGCGACTTGGCGCGCTTGAGCACCTCGCCGGGGACGTCGGCGACGGCCGGGTACGCCGCCAGCTCGCGCGCTTCAGCAACCAATTCGGCGATGCAGGTCAGGAACCAGGGGTCGATGCCCGAGAGCTGGTGAACCGCGTCAACGGTCATCCCCCCGCGCAGGGCCTCGGCGACGAACCAGGGCCGGTCGGGGCGCGGAACCCGCAAGGCCTCGCGCAGCGCCGCGTCGCGTTCGCCCGCCTCGGCCGGCAGGTCTGGGCTCTCGAGCGCCAGGTGGCCGGCTTCCATCGACCGCAGCGCCTTCAGGTAGGCCTCTTTGAAGGTGCGGCCGATGGCCATCACCTCGCCCACCGAGCGCATGGTGGTGTTCAGCGTGCGGTCCGAGTTGGGGAACTTCTCGAAGTTGAACCGGGGCACCTTCACCACCACGTAGTCGAGCGTGGGTTCGAACGAGGCCGGGGTGTCGCGGGTGATGTCGTTCTTGAGCTCGTCGAGCGAGTAGCCGAGCGCGAGCTTGGCGGCGACCTTGGCGATCGGGAACCCGGTGGCCTTCGACGCGAGCGCGGACGACCGCGACACGCGCGGGTTCATCTCGATGACCACCACGCGGCCGTCTCGGGGGTTGACCCCGAACTGGATGTTCGAGCCGCCGGTGTCGACGCCGATCTCGCGAATGATCGCCAGCGCCATCTGGCGCAGGCGCTGGTACTCCTTGTCGGTGAGCGTCTGCGCCGGCGCCACGGTGATGGAATCGCCGGTGTGCACCCCCATCGGGTCGAGGTTCTCGATCGAACAGATGACGACGACGTTGTCCTTGCGGTCGCGGACGACCTCGAGCTCGAACTCCTTCCAGCCGATCACCGACTCTTCGATCAACAGCGTCGAGGTGGGGCTGGCCTTCAGCCCCCGGTACACCAGCGCCTCGTACTCGTCGCGGTTGTAGGCGATGCCCCCGCCAGTGCCCCCCAGGGTGAAGCTGGGGCGCAAGATGGCGGGAAAGCCGATCGTCTCGATGATCTCGGCGGCCTCTTTCTGCGACCGGGCGTAGCCGCTCTTGGGCAGGGCGATGCCGATCTTCTCCATCGCCCGCTTGAACTCGAGTCGGTCTTCCGCCTTGGTGATCGCCTCGAGCGACGCGCCGATCAGCCGCACCCCGTAGCGCGCGAGAATGCCCCTCTCGGCC
>JAHFDQ010000349.1 GCA_023248915.1 Archangiaceae bacterium
GCGACGATGAGGCAGCGCTGCCCCATGCCGATGGGCGTGAACAGGTCGATGATGCGGGTCGTCATCTAGCCGCTCTCGTGCTCGAGCTTCAGCTTACGAGTCGGGTACAGCGGCGTGAGGTTGTCGAAGAGGATTCGCTCTTTGACCTCGGCGCCCAGCGGGTCGACGAAGTTGATCTTGTCCACTCGCTGCAGGGCGAAGAACCGCTCGCCCTCGCGCGGCTGGCGAATCGGCCCGTTGACGGTGTCGCCCGGGCGCAGGTTGTAGCGGCGCACCTGCGACGGCGAGACGTAGATGTCGTCGGGGCTGGGCTGGTAGTCCGAGTCGGCGCTGCGCATGAAGCCGAACCCGTCGGACAACAGCTCGACCACGCCTTCCGCGTGCACCTCGTAGCGCTTGTCGGCGATGCCCGAGAGGATGGCGAAGAGCAGGTCCTGCTTCTTCAGGCCCTGCGCCCCCTCGATGTCCAGCGAGTGGGCCATCTTCGACAGCTCGGTGATCTTCATCCGCTTCAGGTCGTTCAGCGAGATGACCTGCATCGGTTCGCCGGGGCGGGCCTCGGTCAACGTCGGAGCCTCGGGGCTGGGCGGCGCCGGGGGCAGGGTCGCCGCCGGTTCTTCGCCCGCCGCCCGCGCGTCTTGCAGCTCGTCGTCGCGAATGGGCCGCGAGATGGCGGTCAAGACCGGCCGCACCGCGGGTTCGTCGGACTCGGGAGCCTCGTCGCGCCCTCCCCCTTCGACTTCGCGCTCGACCGGTTCGTCGGGTTCGCGGCGGCCGGTCCTCCGCGGGGCCTCGGGCCGGACCTTCCGGGTCGCGCCTCGGACGGGGCGGGGCTGAACTTCGGGAGTGACGGCTTCGGGAGACTTCTCTTTGGGGGAACGGGCTTTGGCCATGGCGTCTGGGCTGGTGGGCCGAAAGCAGTCATCCCGTCCAGGGGAAAATGACTCTGCGGCCGGAGCGCTGGATTCCCTTGCGGGCAAGTCCAGGGGGTGCAACTTTGCTGTGGGAAGGGTCGGCGCCCGAAAGAGAGCGCCGTTCGAAACCGCGGCCCAAGTTATTGATTGGCCCGTGCTCTTGTCAAGGTGAGACGTGGACCCCGCCAGCGCCACCCTGCGCGCCCGCCAGCTTCGCGAGGAGATCGCCCACCACGACCACCAGTACTACGTCCTCGACCGCCCCGATGTGAGCGACGCGGCCTACGACCGGCTGATGCGCGAGCTGGTCGACCTCGAGGCCGCCCACCCGTTCCTGCGCACCCCTGACTCGCCCACCCAGCGCGTCGGGGGCGCCCCGGCCGAGAAGTTCGAGAAGGTGACTCACCGCCTGCAGATGCTGTCGCTGGCCAACGTCTTCGACGACTCCGAGCTGACCGAGTTCGACGAGCGGCTGCGGAAGAGCCTGGGCCGCGACGAGGTCGAGTACGTCTGCGAGCCGAAGCTGGACGGGCTCGCCATCGAGCTGGTCTACGAGGCGGGCCGGCTGGCCCGGGGCTCGACCCGCGGAGACGGCACCGTCGGCGAGGACGTGACGGCCAACCTGCGCACAGAGCGGTCCGTGCCCCTGGCCCTGAAAGTCTCGGCCGGCCCCCCGCCCCCGGTCCTCGAAGTCCGGGGAGAGGTCTTCATGAAGAAGGCCGACTTCGCCCGGCTGAACGAGCGGCGGGAACGAGAGGGAGAACCGACGTTCGTCAACCCACGCAACACCGCGGCCGGAGCGCTCAGGCAGCTCGACCCTGCCGTCACCGCGTCGAGGCCGCTTTCGCTCTTTCTCTACGAGGTGGGAGTAGTCGAGGGCCGGTCGTTCGCCACCCACGTCGAGAAGCTGGCGTGGCTCGAGAGCCTGGGGCTGCCGGTCAACCCGGTGAAGCGGCTCGCACGGGGCCTGCCCGGCATTCGCGAGGCCTACGCCGAGCTGCTCGGGCGCCGCCACGAGCTCGCGTACGAGGTGGACGGGCTGGTGGTGAAGGTGAACGACGAAGACCTGCGCCTGCGCCTCGGCCAAGTGTCGAAGAGCCCGCGGTGGGCGGTGGCGTACAAGTTTCCTCCGGAAGAGGAAGAGACGCTGGTCGAGGACATCGAGGTCAACGTCGGCCGGACCGGAGCGCTGACGCCGGTCGCCCTGCTGAAGCCGGTCTACGTGGGCGGCGTCACCGTGTCCCGCGCCACGCTGCACAACGAGGACGAGATCCGGCGCAAGGACGTCCGCGTTGGCGATAGGGTGCTGGTGCGCCGGGCCGGCGACGTGATTCCCGAGATCGCCCAGGTGGTGACGACGCGCCGCACCGGCGCCGAGCGCGAGTTCCACTTCCCCAAGGCCTGCCCGGTCTGCGGCGCCGAGGTGCTGCGCGAAGAAGGCGCTGCCATCACCTACTGCACCGGGGCCGCCTGCCCCGCCCAGCTCGCCCGAAACCTACGCCACTTCGCCAGCCGCGAGGGCATGGACGTCGAAGGGCTGGGCGAGAAGCTGTGCGACCAGTTGGTGGCCCAGCGGAAGGTGTCGGGCTACGCCGGCCTGTACGCGCTCGACCTGCCTACGCTGGCCGGCCTTGAGCACATGGGCGAGAAGAGCGCCCAGAACATCCTCGACGCGCTGGCCCGGTCGAAGCACCCCTCGCTGCGCCGGTTCCTATACGCCCTCGGCGTTCGCCACGTCGGCGAGGCCACCGCCAAGACGCTGGCCGAGCACTTCCGGTCGCTCGACAAGGTGCTGAACGCGACCGAGGACGAGCTGACCCTCGTCCGCGACGTCGGGTCCGAGATGGCGCGCGAGATCGGCCACTTCTTCAGGGAACCGCGAAACCGTGCGGTCATCGAGGCGTTGCTGGCCGCCGGCGTCGAACCGGTTCCGCCCGAGGTGGTCGAGGCGGGTGCCTTCGCCGGCAAGACGGTCGTCCTCACCGGCACGCTGGAAACCATCACCCGCGAACAGGCGAAAGAGGCCATCGAGCGCCGCGGCGGGAAGATCTCCGGGTCGGTCTCGCGGAAGACCGACCTGGTGGTGGCCGGCGCCGAGGCTGGCTCGAAGCTGAAGAAGGCCCAAGAGCTGGGCGTAAAGGTGATAGACGAGGCAACGCTCGTGGGACTCCTCGGGCGGTCAGGGAGCGGCGGTTGAAGCGGGTACAGGCCAGCCTGCGCATCAAGGGCCGGGTGCAGGGCGTCTTCTTCCGCCAGAGCGCGGCGGACGAGGCCCGGCGCCTGGGACTCGCGGGCTACGTGCGCAACCTGCCCGACGGCGACGTCGAGGCGGTGGCCGAGGGCAAGCCCGCGTCGGTGCAGGCGTTCGTCGAGTGGTGCCAGAAGGGGCCTCCCGCGGCGCGGGTCGACCAGGTGCAGGTGCGTGAAGCCGACGCGCAGAACCGGTTCACGGCCTTCGACGTGGAGAGGTGACGCCGAACCATGACGCCCTTCCTGCTCGCTCCCCTGCCCGCCATGCTCGGAATCCGATCCGGGGCGAAGGTGTCGGTCATCAACCCTCCTCCGGGCTTCGCGCAGAGGCTGAACCCGCTGCCCGAGGGAGTCGAGTTTCTCATCACCGCCCGTACCGGGCTCGACGTCATCCTCTTCTTCACCGAGGACAAGATCGAGCTGGTCGAGCGGCTGCCGGCCCTGTCCCGCGCAATGGCCCTCACCGGCGGCATCTGGGTCTGCTGGCCCCGCAGCGAAGGGCGCGCCGCCCTGTCCGAGGACTTCGTGCGGCTGGCGGCGCTCGACATCGGAATGGTGGACGACAAGCGGTGCGCCATCGACGAGACCTGGTCGGGGTTGCGGCTCGTCTGGCGGCCGAGGGGGCCGCGACCCGAGAAGCCGGCACGGCTGCGCAAGGCGACCTCCGCGCAGGCGTGATTCCTTTACAACGGCGCGGACTTCGTGACAGTCTGCGCGCCGAAAATGCCCGGTGGGGGTCGCCAGGAGGCGCCGCTCGCCGGGACGAGAATTCGACGGAAAGTCCTCTCCTTCACCGGTGGACGCCTCGAAGGGCCCTCGCGAGGGCACCAACCGGCTCCCAGTGGAGAAGTAGAGGACGATGAGGCCCCGGCGGCGAGGTGCCGGCAAGGAATTCGGGGCGGTTGAAGAACACGTGGTGGAGCGAATGGCAGCGAAAGCAAGCCTTCCAGGCCGAGCCTCCCAGGCGAAACCAAACCGCGATGATCGCGGCGCGGGTTCGCAGGGGCCGGGCCAGCCGACTCCCCCCATGGCGCGTCCAGGGGCGCGTAGCGACACCGTCTTCCGTCCGGTGATCGCCACCCGTCCCGACGCGCGGTCAGGGCTCATCCATGAGCAGCATTCTGGTGATCAACGCCGCGGGGCGAGAGACCCGCGTGGCGCTCGTAGAGAACGGCCACATCGCCGAGTTCTACCTCGAGCGTAAGAAGGACAAGGGAGTCGTCGGCAACATCTACAAGGGCCGCGTGGTCCGGGTGTTGCCGGGTATGCAGGCCGCCTTCGTCGACATCGGCCTCGAGAAGGCTGCGTTCCTGTACGTCAGCGACGTCTATTACGATCCCGAGTTCTCCCGGGCGCAGTTCGAGCTGACCGAGGGCGAACAGGACGACGCCCCCGAGGTGCCCGATTCGGCCGAAGGCGAGGGCGACCAAGAGTCGATGCTCGACGCCTCGCCCGAAGGCACGCCGAGGACCATCACCGGTGAGTACCCGGCGGTGGGCCAGCCCGAAGCAGCAGCGACCGACGAGGCCTCTGCGCAGCCGGGAACCGGGCAGTCGGCCGGTGGAACCGTGGAAGCAGCGGCCGAGGCGAGACCGGTCGCGGCTTCCGGCGGAACGGGAACCGAAGCAAGCGCCGCCACCGAGGCCGCGAGGCCCAATCCTTCCGTGGAACCTCAAGCGGCTCCTGGACTCTCACCGTTCCAGTCGCCCGCCCCGACCGAGGCGACCCAGACGACTGCCGAGGCGCCGTCAGCCGCGGCAGGGACGGCTCCTGCGGGTGCGGCGAGTCCGACCGGGTCGGAGATAGTCGCCGAGGCCATCGCCGAGAGCGTTCCGGTCGTCGCCGGCGCCGAGGTGGTCGCCGCGGCGCTGGCGGAAGGGCCGGCCGCCGAGGCTCGCGGCGAGCGCCGGGGCCCGCGCGACCAGGCCTCGCGCGAGCGCCACCACCGGGGCCGCGAAGACCGGTCAAAGCGCGAGGAAGAGAAGCCGAAGAACCGGAAGACCGCCCGCATCGAAGACCTGCTGAAGGTCGGCCAGGAAGTGCTGGTTCAGATCTCGAAAGACCCGATCGGCACCAAGGGCGCCCGGCTGACCTCGCACATCTCGATTCCCGGCCGGCACCTGGTGTTCATGCCCACGGTCGACCACGTCGGAATCAGCCGGCGCATCGCCAACGAGAAGGAACGGCGCCGGCTGCGCGAAATCGTCGACCGCATGCGCCCGGCGGGCACCGGCTTCATCGTCCGCACGGTGGCCGAGAACGTGCCGCAAGAGAAGCTCGAGTCCGACATCCGCTTCCTCATCGAGGTGTGGAACGAGACCGTCCGCCGCAACGAGAAGCGCGGCGGCCCGGGCCTGATGCACCCCGACCTCGACCTGATTCTGCGCGCGACGCGCGACCTGTTCGCGCAGGACGTCGAGAGCCTGGTCATCGACGACCGCGACGAGTACGAGCGGGTGGTCGGCTTCGTCACCGCGCAGGACCCGGCGCTCAAGAACCGGGTGCTCCTGCACGACTCGGAAGAGCCCATCTTCGACGCCTACGGCATCGAGCAGGAAATCAACCGCGCGGTGCAGCGCAAGGTCTGGCTGAAGTCCGGCGGCTACCTCATCTTCGACCAGGCCGAGGCGCTAACCGCCATCGACGTGAACTCGGGGCGCTACGTCGGCAAGAAGAGCCTCGAAGAAACCATCACGAAGATCAACGTCGAAGCGGCGCGCGAGATCGTCTACCAGCTCAGGCTGCGCAACATCGGCGGCATCATCATCTGCGACTTCATCGACATGGAGAAGTCGCAGAACCGCGACAAGGTCTTCAAGACGCTGCAAGAGGCGCTGGGCCGCGACAAGGCAAAGACGAACGTCCTGCGCATCAGCGAGCTGGGCCTGGTCGAGATGACGCGCAAGCGCGTGCGCGAGTCGATCGGCCGCACGCTCCACGAAGACTGCTCGTACTGCGACGGCCAGGGCTTCGTGAAGACCAACACCACCGTCTGCTACGAGATCTTCCGCGAGCTGCGCCGCGAGGCGCCCGGCTACCAGGACTCGACGCTGGTGGTGAACTGCTCGACCGACGTGGCAGCGATGCTCCAGGGCGACGAACGGCTCGAGCTGCGCCACCTGATGGACAGGTACAACAAGACCATTCAGGTGCGGGTGCAGGGCGGCTACCACCGCGAGCAGTACGACATCTACGGCCGGTCGGCCCAGGGCAGCGAGCACAAGGTGGCCTCGTCCGCCGAGACCTTCGAGCCGACGAACTACGGAGCCCCCAAGCGGTCCTCTTCGGAACCCCGAAGCGACCGGCCCGAGCGCGGGCGCGACCGGGGTGGGCGCGACCGCAACCGCGGAGGTGGCGGTGGAAGTGGCGGCGGCGGCGGCGGGCACAACCGCGACGGCAGCCGGCAGGGGCAAGACCGGAATCGCGGCGGCCAGGGCGGTCGCGGCCCCGGAGGCTCTAAGGAGCGCGGCCCGGCGAGCTCGCCGCCCGGCGCGCCCGTCGACCGGCCGGCTTCATCGGACGCTGGCCCTGCCCCCGAGCCCCCGGCTACGGTGGGCGGCGAATAGCCCTTTCGACGAGGAGCTCACCCATGTCCCGGCCCCCAGTCCCCGCAGACCGCCGAACCGAGGTT
>JAHFDQ010000350.1:0-693 GCA_023248915.1 Archangiaceae bacterium
TGTAGTTGGCCACCAGCGTGGGCATGCCGATGCCCAGGTTGACGTAGTAGCCGTCCTTCAGCTCGTGGGCGATGCGCTGGGCGATCTGCTCTCGGGTCAGGGGCATGGGTCGGGTCCTCTCTAGCCGCGCTTCCGGACGGTGCGCTTCTCGATCCACTTCTGGTAGTTGGCGCCCTGGAAGATGCGCTTGACGAAGATCGACGGGACGTGGACCTGGTCCGGGTCGATCTCTCCCACCTCGACCAGGTGCTCGACCTCGACCAGCGTCGTCTTCGCCGCGGTGCACATCATCGGCGAGAAGTTCCGGGCCGTCTTCCGGAAGACCAGGTTGCCCCACTTGTCGCCCTTCCAGGCGCGGATGATCGCGAAGTCGGCCTTCAGCGGCTTCTCGAGCACGTACTCGCGGCCGTCGATGGTGCGAACCTCTTTGCCCTCGGCGATCTTCGTGCCCACGCCGGTGGGCGTGTAGACGCCCCCGAAGCCGGCCCCGCCCAGGCGAATTCGTTCCGCGAGGGTGCCCTGGGGCGACAGCTCGACCTCCAGCTCGCCCGAGAGGAACTGGCGCTCGAACTCCTTGTTCTCGCCCACGTACGACGACACCATCTTCTTGACCTGCTTGGCCTTCAACAGGACGCCTAAGCCCAGCTCGGTGGTGCCGCAGTTGTTCGAGATGATGGTGAGATTTCTGACGCC
>JAHFDQ010000350.1:703-6792 GCA_023248915.1 Archangiaceae bacterium
ACGGCCCCGTCCCCGATGTCGCGGATCGCCTCGTCGGCGTTGGCTACGACTTTGTTCATGACCCCTCCGCTTCGCGCTACCGCTCGACCATCAGTGCGATGCCCTCGCCGCCGCCGATGCACAGCGAGGCGACGCCGCGCTTCTTGTTCAGGTCCTTCAAGGCGTACAGCAGCGTCACCAGCACCCGGGCGCCGGAGGCGCCGATGGGGTGGCCGAGCACCACCGCACCGCCGCGCACGTTCACCTTGGCCGGGTCGAGCTTCAACAGGCGGTTGTTGGCGATCGACACCACCGCGAAGGCCTCGTTGATTTCCCAGAGGTCGACGTCGCCCGCGGTGCTCTTGGTGCGCGCCAACAGCGCGTTGATGGCGTCGGCCGGGGCGATCGTGAACTCAGAGGGCTTCCGCGCCGCCCCGGCATAGCCCACGATGCGGCCGAGCACGGTGCGCCCTTCCGCCTTCGCCTTGTCGGCGGACATCAGCACCACCACCGCGGCGCCGTCATTGATGGACGAAGCGTTGGCCGCGGTCACCGTGCCGTCCTTCTTGAAGACCGGCTTCAGCGAGGGAATCTTCTCGGGCTTGGCGTTCTTCGGCCCCTCGTCCTCGGTCACCTGCACCGGGTCGCCCTTCTTCTGGGGCACGGCCACCGCGCAGATTTCCGCCTTGAACGCCCCTTCCTTCTGGGCGCGGATGGCGCGCTGGGTCGACTCGAGCGCGTACTCGTCCTGGGCGGCGCGGGAAATGTTCTGCTCGGTGGCGCAGGCCTCGGCGCAGATTCCCATGTGCACCTGATCGTAAACGTCCCACAGCCCGTCGAGAATCATCTCGTCCTTCAGCTCGACGTGGCCCATGCGGGCGCCGTTGCGCATCGCGTGGCTCAGGTACGGCGCGTTGGACATCGATTCCATGCCGCCCGCCACCACCACGTCGGCGTCGCCGAGCGCGATCGCCTGGGCGCCGGCGATAACTGCCTTCAGCCCCGACCCGCACACCTTGTTGAGGGTGACCGCCGGCACCGACTGAGGCAGGCCGGCGAAGATCGTCGCCTGGCGCGCAGGAGCCTGGCCCACCCCCGCCTGCAGCACGCAGCCCATCACGACTTCGTTCACCTGGCCGGGCGCGACGCCCGACCGCTCGAGCGCGGCCTTGATGGCGACCGCGCCCAACTGGGGAGCCGTCAGCGAAGCGAGCGCCCCCTGGAAGGCGCCGACGGGGGTGCGGGCTGCTCCAACGATGACGACGTCGCGGGCCATGAGACCTCCGAAAGAAGAGGCCTCGACTTATCTGACGGGCGGCGAGGCGGGTCAAGCCTCGTCCGCCCGAAGCGGCGCTTCGCTAATGATGTCGGACAGCCGACTTACTTCTTGAGCTTCTGCGCCATCACGTCGCCCAGGCGGGCCTTCGAACCTTCGGCCTGGCGGCGCAGGTACTCGCGGTAGTCGTCCTCGCCCTCGTGGAGCAGCGCCTTGATGGACAGGGCGACTTTGCGGTCCTGGGTGTTGATGTCGATGATCTTCACGTTGACTTCCTGGCCGTCGGCCAAGGCGTCGCGCGGGTTCTCGACGCGCTCTTCCTTGATCTCCGAGACGTGCACCAGCCCTTCGATGCCCGGTTCGATCTCGACGAAGGCGCCGAAGTCGGTGACCTTGGTGACCTTGCCCTTGACGCGGCTGCCGACGGGCAGGCGTTCGGACAGCGTTTCCCACGGGTCTTGCTGAATCTGCTTGATGCCGAGGCTGAAGCGTTCGTTCTCGACGTCGATGTTGAGGACCACCGCCTCGACCTCGTCGCCCTTCTTGAACATCTCGCCCGGGTGCTTGATGCGCTGGGTCCACGAGATGTCGGACACGTGCACCAGGCCGTCCACGCCCTCTTCGACGCCGACGAAGACGCCGAAGTCGGTGACGTTGCGGACCTGGCCCTTGATGACGGAACCGATCGGGTACTTGTCCTCGAGGAGCGTCCAGGGGTTGGCTTCGATCTGCTTCATGCCGAGCGCGATGCGCTTGGCCTTGGGGTCGATGTCGAGGACGACGGCTTCGACCTCCTTGCCGACCTCGAGCATCTTCGACGGGTGCTTGACCCGCTTGGTCCACGACATCTCGGACACGTGCACCAGGCCCTCGACGCCCTGCTCGATCTCGATGAAGGCGCCGTAGTCGGTGAGGCTGACCACCTTGCCCTTGACGCGGGTGCCGACCGGGTACTTCTCGTCGGCGCGGTGCCAGGGGTCTTCCTGAATCTGCTTCAGGCCGAGGCTGACCCTTTCCGCCGAGGGGTCGAACTTCAGCACGACGACGCGAACGTCGTCGCCCACGTTGAACATCTCGGACGGGTGGCCGATGCGGCCCCACGACATGTCGGTGATGTGCAACAGGCCGTCGATGCCGCCCAGGTCGATGAAGGCGCCGTAGTCGGTGAGATTCTTCACCACGCCCTTCAGCACCGCGCCTTCCTTCAAGTTCTTCAGGGTCTCTTTCTTCATTTCCTCGCGCTGCTTCTCGAGGAGCACCCTTCGCGACAGCACGATGTTGCCGCGCTTCTTGTTGAACTTGATGACCTTGAACTCGAATTCCTTGCCCAGGTACTGGTCGAGGTTGCGCACCGGCCGGATGTCGACTTGCGAACCGGGCAGAAACGCCTTGACGCCGATGTCGACCGACAGGCCGCCCTTCACGCGCCCGACGATGGTGCCCTTGACGATCTCGTCGCGCTCGCAGGCCGCGCTGATCTCGTCCCAGATGCGCATCTTGTCGGCCTTCTCCTTCGAAAGCACGACCATGCCGGTGTCGTTCTCACGGCTCTCGAGCAGCACCTCGACGGCGTCGCCCGCCTTGACGGTGACCTCACCGCGGGGGCTCGTGAACTCGGAGATGGGAATCTGCCCCTCCGACTTGTAGCCGATGTCGACTACGGCGAAGTCCTTGGTCACCTGAATGATGGTGCCCTTGACGATCTCGCCTTCCTTGAGGACTCCATCGCCTCCGCGCTCTTTGAGCGAGGCTTCGAACATCGAGGCGAAATCCTCTTCGCCCTCCATCGGGGTCTGCTGGTTCACGTTCTGCTGCATGAGGGTGGCCGGTTCCTTGGAAAACAACGACTGCGCCCCCGATGTGGTGGAGGTGGTGTCCCGCGCGGGGATTGACGCGTGGCCCCACTGCCGTCCCTCTCTGGGACGACGAAAGCCGCGCACCCTAGGCACCCGACCACCCTAGCGTCAAGTCACGGCCGGGAGGTTTGACAGGCCTGCCACGACCGGCCTACGCGGGGGCGATGCTGCCTCTGACCCTGGCGCTGTCCCTCTTGGGCGCCGACCCCACGGCCCGCTACGAGTCCCCTGCCGGCGGGTTCAGCGCGCTCTTCCCCGGGCCGGTGGAAGAACAGACCAGAACAGAGGCGACTCCGGCCGGGCCGATGACCGCTCACCACTTCATCGCACAGACGGCAGACCTGGCGTTCATCGTCAGCTTCACCGACCAGTCCGACGCGCCGGTCACCGCGGGCGAGGCGCTGCCGCGGCTCCGAGCGGCCCGAGACGCGATGGGCGCGGGGGCCAAGCTGTCGGACCAGGCCGAGCTGTTCGACAAGGGCCGCCCGATCGTCCACTTCAAGCTTCAGCAGGACGGCACCGTGATGTGGGTGAGAATGCAGCTGGAGGGCCACCGGTTCTTCAAAGTCATGGTCGTCGGTGCTCCGAAAGCCTCGAACGACCGCGCCGCGGCGGTGTTCCTGAGCTCGTTTCAGTTGGGCGCACGGAAGGCGGCGTCAGACGGCGGGTGACGTCGGGAGCGGGTCTGGTCCAAGATGCGCGCCCCATGTGCCGGTCCGGCCCTGTCCTCTTGCCTCTCGCCCTCGCCGTGGCCGCCAGCGGGTGCCCTGCCAAGCAGAGGATTCCCCCGCCGCCGCCTTCGGGGCGCTGCGAAGTCGATCTGAAGGCGACCGGGCTGTTCTCGGCCATCGGCTCGGGAGCGAAGGCGCGGCAGATCGACTCGCCCGGCGAGCTCGTCGGTGGCCAGGCGGCGAGCGGCGCCGTCGGCGACTACCTGCTCGAGAACGACAAGCTGCGAGCGGTCATCGCCCGACCTGGGCGCACCGTGGGCCCGGTGCCCTTCGGCGGCGCGCTCGTCGACGCCGACCGGCACCGTCCCACGGGGACAGCCGGCCGCGACCAGCTCGGCCGCATCGGCCTCGTCTACGCCTTCGGCCGGTCCGTCGACGTGCAGACGGTGGAAGTGCTCGAGGACGGCGAAGCAGGAGGCGCCGCGGTCATCGCCGCCACCGGGCCCGACGCCCGGAATGACTCGGTCGACCTCGCCGCGTTCCTGGCCGGCGTCTCGGCGGGAACCCGCCCGGTCGTCGACCCCGCCGCGGCGCAGCCACTCCACGTGACGACGTACTTCGTGCTGTCGCCGGGCGAGAGCCGCGTTCGGGTACTCTCGGCGTTCTGCAACGACGGCTCGGACAGCCTGGTGTTCCCGGTCGGTGAGCTGGTCGACCCCGGAGGCTCGGTCGGCTTCTTCAACCCCACCGGGTGCACGGGCACCCTGGGGAGCCGCGGTTGCCAGGTGGACAGCGCGCCCTGGTTCGGCTTTCAGGGCGACGACGTGGCCTACGCCGTGCGCGGCTACATGCTGCGAGATCTCGCCGCGCCCGAGTCGTCCAGCGCCCTGGTGCACGTCAACGGCCTCGTCTGGACGCTCTTGGGAGTGCCGGGGCCCCAGGGCCTGGCCAAGTGGCTCGACCCGCTCTCGACTGCCCGGCCCGGAGGCCTCGGAGTCGAACCAGGCTCTCTGCGGACCTACCTGCGCGACGTGTACGTCGGGAAGGACTTGGGCGAGGTCGGTTCGCTGATGCTCTCGGAAGACAGCGTCCCCCACGGCCGGCTGAACGTGAGCGTCGCCGATCCCGCCGGCACCCAGGCCTCGGGAGCACGCGTGGCGGTGACGTCGGCGGCGACGGGCAAGCAGGTGACGCTGCTGGTGACCGACGAGGCAGGCGCGGCGAAGGCCGACCTTCCTCCCGGCTCCTACAAGCTGGCGGCGGCGACGGCGGGCCGGGCCATTCCCGCCGACGTCGAGGTCCAGGTCCCCTCCTCCGGCAGCACCGACGCTTCGCTGACGCTCGGACCGACGCGCAAGCTTTCCGTGCACGTGAACGACGCGGCGGGCGGCCCGCTGCCGGCCAAGGTGACGGTGCTGTGCCCGACCGGGCCGTGCGGGACGCCGGCGTCGGCCTTCTCGCGCTTCTTCGACGTCGAGCTGCTTCCGTCGGACGTACAGGCCGTCGGCTGGGTTCCGCCGCAGGGCACGGCAGACCTGGCGCTGCCGCCCGGGCAGTATCAGGTGGTGGTGACGCTCGGCCCCGAGTACTCGGCCTGGCCCGACGCCTGGCCGGCGCGGGGCGAACCAGTGGACCTGTCCTCGGCCGACCAGGTGCTGTCCGCCACGTTGGCCCACGTGGTCGACACCACCGGCTGGCTGAGCGCCGACCTGCATCTGCACACGGCAGCCAGCTACGACTCGGCGGTGTCAGTCGAAGCGCGGGTGCTATCTCTGACCACCGAAGGCGTCGAGCTCGCGGGCGCGAGCGATCACGACTTCGCCGCCGATCTCGCCCCAGCCGTCGCCGCGCTCGGAGCGGGCGCGCGGCTGGCGACGCTGCCCGCCGACGAGGTGAGCCCGTTCGACTTCGGTCACTTCCACGTCTTCCCCGTGCCGCCCGGCGCGCCAACATCGGGTACTGCGCTCGACTGGACGGGAGGCGCGGGGGCCGCGCTGCGCTTGCCCCAACTGTTCGCCGGGCTGCGCGCGGCCCTGCCCGACGCCATCCTCCAGTTGAACCACCCGCGCGGCCCCGACGGCGCTCTAACCCAGCTTGGCGTGGACACGGCGTCCGGCGCCTCGCATGCCGACCCGGCCCGGTTCGGGATGGAAGCCGCCCCCGACGCGACGTCCACGGGCAGCAAGCTCTTCTCGTTCGATTTCGATGCGATGGAAGTGCAGACCGGCCTGACCGCGACACCTGCGTCGCTCAACGACTGGATGACGTTCCTGTCGCGCGGCGAGGTGAAGACGGGGACCGCCGGGT
>JAHFDQ010000053.1 GCA_023248915.1 Archangiaceae bacterium
CGAGCTGCAGGTGTGCGGGACCTCCGAGGGAGCCGACCGCGACCTGGCGACCGTGGCCCACCACGTCTTCACCCGCGGGGGTCGGCCCTCCACCCAGCCGGTCGAAGCGGCGCCAGCGGGCGACGGGGTCGAGCGCGAAGTTTCCTGGGACGCGGTGACCGCCGCGGCCGCGACCGGCGCGTCGCTCGAGCTTCACCGCCTGGCGCTGGCCGCGCCCATCGCCATCGGCCCGGTCGAGGGCACCCGGCTCGATGCCGAAGCAGGGTGGACCCTGTCCGCCGCCGCGCAGTTTCTCGCCCGGGTCGACCCCGACGGAATTCTCGGAGGCGCCCCGTGAGCGCCGACCTCGACCAGCACCGGCAGGCCTACGCCTACTGCGCCTACTGCCCGAAGGTGTGCCGCTTCGCGTGCCCGGTGTCCGAGGTGACGCGCAACGAGACCACCAGCACCTGGGGGAAGATGACCGAGGCGTTCCTCGTCACCCAGGCCAAGCGCAACCTGGACGAGAGCGGAGCCGCGGCGCTCTACGCCTGCACCGGCTGCATGCGCTGTCGCACCTTCTGCCTGCACCAGAACGAGGTCGGCTTCGCGCTCGCCTCGGCGCGCAGCCTCGCGGTGGACGCGGGCCTCGCCCCCGAGGGAGCGCTGTCGACCATCCGCACGTTCCGGCAGCACGGCAACCCGTTCGGCGGCGACCTGGCCGCGCTCGCCTCGCGATACCGGGCCGACTCGCCGGTGCGGTACCAGCTCTTCCCGGGCTGCACCGCGCTCGCCCGCGCTCCCGAGCTGGTCGAAGACGCCCTGGCCGTCTGTGACGCCCTGTCGGCGCCGGCGGGCGTCTGCCGGGCCAGCGCGCGCTGCTGCGGGTACCCGCTCTACGCCGCCGGCGACATCGACGGCTTCGTCGAGCACGCCCGGCGCATCGCCGAGGCGTTGAAGCCGTACCCCGAGCTGATGGTGCTCGACCCCGGCTGCGCGTACACCTTCCGCGTCGTCTACCCGCGCCACGGCATCGAGCTTTCGACCGAGGTGAAGACGATCTACGAGGTGCTGGCCACGCACCTGGAACACGCTCCGCAGTTGGCCCGGTTGCCGCTCGAGGCGGCGTACCACGACGCCTGCAAGCTCGGCCGCGGGCTGGGGCAGTACGACCAGCCCCGCCGGTTGCTCGCCGCGGCGGTGGGCGAGTTCCGAGAGGCGTTCGAATCGGAAGCGGAAGCCGGGTGCTCGGGCGGAGGCGGGCTGCTCCCACGCACCATGCCCGAGGCGTCGGCGGAGATCGCCCGCGCGGTCGGCCAGCGCCTGGCGCCGGGCGGCCAGACGATCGTCACCGCCTGCCCGACGTCGCGGCGCACTTTCGAGCGCGCGGGGCGCCGTTCCAAAGACCTGCTCTCAGTCCTACGCCGATGGCTGCGGCCGCGGAAGGCTTCCTGACATGCCGACGAAAACCTTCATGGTCGTCAACCCCCGGAGCGCCAACGGCCAGACCGGCAAGCGCTGGACCGAGCTCGCCGCCGAGGCCCGGGGGCGCCTGGGCGAATTCGGCCACGCCTTCACCAAGGGCCCAATGGACGCAGCGAGCCTGACCCGAAAAGCGCTCGAAGAAGGCTACCGCTGCGTCGTCGCGGTAGGCGGCGACGGCACCATCAACGAGGTGGTGAACGGCTTCTTCGCCGACGGCAAGCCGGTGGTGTCCGGAGGCGTGCTGGGCGTCATCCCCCGCGGCACCGGCGGTGACTTCCGGAAAACTTTCGGCTGGACTCTGGACCTGGGCGAGGCCCTGGCCCGCCTGGCCGCCGACGCCACCCGGCCGCTCGACGTCGGCCTGCTCGAGTACACCACTCCGGCCGGAGGGAAGGCGACGCGCTACTTCGCCAACATCTGCAGCTTCGGCGTGAGCGGAGCGGTCGATTCCGAGGTGAACAAGTCGAGCAAGGCGCTGGGCGGCAAGCTGTCGTTCATGATCGCCTCGGTGAAGGCGCTGGCCCGCTACACCGACCGGAAGGTCCGCATCGCCGCCGACGGAGGCGCCCCCGAGGAGGTCAGCGTCACCACGCTCGCGGTGGCCAACGGGCGCTACTTCGGCGGCGGCATGATGGTGGCTCCCGACGCCAACCCGTCGGACGGGCTCTTCGACATCACCATCTGGAGCGGCTACGGCCTCACCGACTTCGCGCTGCGCAGCAAGCGCATCTACGACGGCAGCCACACCCGTTGGAGCCGCACCCGAACCTTCCGCTGCAAGAGCCTGGTGGCCGAGAGCGCCGAAGAAGTGCTGCTCGACGTCGACGGCGAGCAGCCCGGCCGCCTGCCCTGCAAGATGACGATGCTGCCAGCGGCGATCCTCATCAAAGCCTGAAGGACGCACAGGCCTCGTCTCAAGACATCATCAAGCGCGAACGGGCGGGATACCTCGTTCAGGAGAACGCCGCCTGTACCTTGAAAACTCGTACTTGAGATACGAGTTTTCAATGTGCGTCGAAATGGTGGGCTCGCTCTCGAAGGCCCGACCTCGCCGCTTGCAGCGGTGGCAAGCAGGGGCCGAGCCGGACCGAGGTACGATGCGCGGGTGAACTACCGCCAGCTCGCCAAGGCGCTCTGTGATCACCGGGGAATCGCCGAGGTCGGCGAGTACGGCGAAGTGGTCGAGTCGGGGCGCGCCTACCCGCTCTTGCGGCTCACCGTCCCGGGAAAACGCTGGCTGGTGATCACCGCCGGCTTCCACGGGGAAGAACCGGCAGGGCCGCTCACCCTGGCGCGCCACCTGCCCGCGATCGCCGCCTGGGCGCGGGAACGACAGGTCGGGCTGAGCATTTTCCCCTGCATCAACCCGTCGGGCTTCGAGGCGCGAACGCGCTACAACGCCAGCGGAGAGAAGCCCAACAACGACTTCCTGCGCTACGAGACGTCGCCGGGCACCTGGAAGGGCGAGCTGCGCTTCGGCGAACCCTTCACCCGCCACGCGCTCTTCCACGAGGGGCCGAAGGAAACGCGGGCGCTGCGCCCCGTGCTCGACGCCTTGCCGGCGCCCGCGGCGGCGCTCGACATTCACCAGGACAACTGGATGGTCGGCCGACACACCTACGCGTACGTCTTCGGTCCCCGGCGCGCGTACCTGCCCTTGATGCGGGCGGCCGAAGCGCACGCCCGGGTGGCCGCGTCGTGCGCGGTGCATGACGACGTCTGGACCGACGGCCACGGCTTCGTGCACTACAACGACGGCAGCATCACCGACTACTACATGCGGCGCGGAGTGCCGTACACCGCTGCGCTCGAGACCACCACCGCCACTCCGCTCGAGGCCTGCCACCGGGTGAACCTGGTGTGGATTCGCGGCTTCATCGAGCTGGCCGCGGGGGCGCAGGCGCCGACGGTCAGGGCTCGGAGTAGTTCGGGCTCAGGTACTTCTTGAGCTTCTTCTCGATGTAGGTGCGCGCCGACGAACGCAGCACCGTCCCCGGATCGGTGGTTTCGCCGTCGACGGCGGTGTCGCCCACGTCGAAGCGGGCGCGAAAGTCGACGCCGAAGAGGTGCCCGGCGAGTTTCACCCGGTCGCCTTCCCAGTGGCTCTTCACGCCGAAGCGCCGCGTCCAGTACTCGAGAAGCTGGCAGATGCGAACCTTGGCTACCGACCGGTCGAAGCCGTGGCCGACCTCGAACTTCAGGCGGTCGCCGTCGCCGAGCTCGGGAACGTCTACCTGAGCCACTCCGTCGGCCGAAGCGCGGAGCCCGTCCGCCCCGGTGGCCGTAGTCGCCGGCGCCGCGAGCGCGAGCGCTAACCCGGACAGAAGCCACCGCGAGGCGAGACGAACCGGACGCATGGCCGCGCATTGTCGCCTGGACGGGGGGGTCGATGGAAGCCCTTGCAAGCCCCTCTGCAAGCCCCTCGAGCGGCCTGCAAGGGGGGGGCTTGACCTGGCGGCGTTCGTCTTGTGGGTGGCGCCTTCGGCACGGCGCCCGCGCTTCAGAGAAGGCCGTGCGCCTTCACCCGCAGGTACTCGTTCACCGCCGCCGCGCTGACCCGGCTCGCCGGCGACCGCACCACCAGCGCCCCCGCGTCGCGCAGCTTCGCCACCGTGAGCCGGTGCTCGTCCTCGATGCGCGCCGCCGCCTGCCGCACGTAGGCGGCCTGGACGGTGAGGGGCAGCGCCTTCGCCGCCTCTTCGAGCTCTTCGTCGGCCAGCGACACGACGAGCGGCAGGTGGCGCGGCCTTAGCGCCAGCGTCCGCGACAGCACCGCGGCCGAGGTGTCTGGGTCGAGCAAGTCGGTGAACACCACCACCAGCGTGCGGCGGTGATGCCGCGCGAAGGCCAGGTCGAGCGCCTGTCCGTAGTCGCTCTCTTCCAGCGTCGCCTCGAGGCGGTAGAGCGCTCCGGTGAGCGTCGCCAGGTGCTCTTTGCCCTTTCGCGGCGGCAGGTGGCACAGCACCCTCGTCGAGAAGGCCACCACTCCCACCTGGTCGCCCTTGTCGAGGCACACCTTGGCGACCCGCAGCGCCGCGTCGATCGCGTGGTCCAGCTTCCGGCGCCCGCCCACCTTGCCCGCCATGTGGCGGCCGCAGTCGAGCAAGAGCATCACCGGCTGGTTCCGCTCGGGCTGGTAGACGCGCACCATCGGCTTCGACCGCCGCGCGGTCGCCTTCCAGTCGATGGTCCGGTAGTCGTCGCCCTGCCGGTAGTCGCGCAGCGACTCGAACTCCCGGCCCTCGGCCGGCCGGCGGATGGTGCGGTCCGACGCGGCGTCGGACGCCCGGGCCAGCTCGAGCGCCTCGCGGGTGAGGGCGGTCAGGTCGGGGTACACCTTTACGGTGCGTCCGGCGGGGACGCTCCACTGGCGCGCGCAGAGCCCCAAGGGCCCGGTCGCGCGCAGGTGAATCGCCCCGAACGCCAGGTCGCCGCGCGAGAGCGGAGTCAGCCGGTACGCCACCCGGCACACCGGCGCCGCCCGGGTCAGCTCGAACGCCTGGTGGTGGCCGTCGGGCGTCGGCCCGGGCGCCACCTCGTCGCGCACCTCGCCGCGGCAGGCCACCCCGCCGCAGGCCTCGATCTCGAGCTCGACCCGATTCGGCTCGCCCGCCGAGAGCACGTCGGCCACCCGGCGGCGGGCAGAGAGCCGGCCCGGGCCCGGGGCCAGGGCGAAGTCGAGCGCACAGAGCGCAATGAGCGCCAGGTCCACCGCGAGCGCCCCGCGCGCGAAGAGCGGGTCCACCGCCGCGAGCACCGCCGGCAACAGCGCCGCCGTGAACAGAGCGGCGAACAACCGCGTCGGGACGGGCCGGCCCATCGCCCGCTACCGCGGCACCGGCACGCGCTCGAGCGTGTGGCGGATGACGTCGTCGCAGGTGACTCCCTCGACCTCGGCTTCCGCCTTCAAGAGCAGCCGGTGGTTCAGCACCGAGGGCGCGACCGCCTTGACGTCGTCGGGGGTGACGAAGGCCCGCCCCAGCAGCGCCGCCCGCGCCTTCGCCGCGGCGAGCAACGACTGCGCCGACCGCGGCGACCCTCCCAGCCGCACCCGCGCGTCCTGCCGGGTTTCCCGTACCACCTGCACCACGTAGTCCAGAATCGACCCGTCCGACCGCACGGCCGCCGCCTCTTCCTGCAGCGCGGGGAGTTCTCCCGCCTTCAGCACCGGCTCGAGGCGCGGCGCCGCGCCCCGGCGCTGGTGGAAGCCTTCCAACATCGCCCGCTCGGCCAGGGCCGCGGGGTAACCGACGCGCACCCGCATCATGAATCGGTCGAGCTGGGCCTCGGGCAGGGGGTAGGTGCCCTCGAGCTCCAGCGGGTTCTGGGTCGCCACCACGAAGAAGTGGGGGGGCAGGGGCCTGGCGGCGCCGTCGAGCGTGACTTGCCGCTCTTCCATCGCCTCGAGCAGCGCCGCCTGCGTCTTCGGGGGAGTGCGGTTGATCTCGTCGGCCACCAGCACTTCCGTGAAGATCGGCCCCTTCACCAGTCGGAACTCGTTCTCTGCCGGGTGAAAGACGCTGGTGCCCAGAATGTCGCTCGGCATCAGGTCGGGAGTGAATTGAATGCGCGCGAACTCGAGCCCGAGCGCGGCGGCCAGGCCGCGGGCCAGCAGCGTCTTGCCCAATCCCGGCACGCCCTCGAGCAGCACGTGGCCGCGCGCCAGGAAGGCGGTGACCAGGTCGGCGATCGCCGGGTCCTGCCCGACGACGACCGACTGCAGCGCAAAGGTGAGCCTCGAGAGGGCCGAGTCCTGTCCCATGGGCCGCGAACCCTACCACGCGAATTCAGGGCGGCCGGTCCTTCAAACCCATCACCGTGCCGGTGACCGAAAGGGCCGAGGCGATGATCGCCACGAAGACGCCGAACGCCGGTCGGGACACGGGCGTCTCGTAGTTGCCGATGAGCGACTTGGCCACCCGGCTGTCCCACGCCAGCCGGATGAAGACGAGGCACCAGACGACGCACAGGCACCCCGCGAGCAACTGCACCAGCCACGGAATCATCGGGCCCAGCCGCGGCGCGAGCTCCCGCGTGCGCACCGCGATGGCGGCGATGATTGCCACCGACAACAGGAACACCGGGAAGGCGGCGCTCATCACGCCCAGCACATCGCCTTCCAGCACCGTTTCCTTCCAGGGGAAGAACGCCAACAGCAGGTTGATGGCCGCGCCGACGAACGCGAGCTTGTCCGGCCCCGACAGCTCGGTGACGAAGTGCCAGAGGTCGGCGATCACCTCTTCCGGCGACGAGTGGCCCGTGCTCGACTCTGCGCTGGACTCGGCGTGAACGGCGCGGGGCTGGGACGGACGCACGTGCCAGTCCTCGACCGCCCCCTCTGCCGGGGTCGGCCGCCTCGGCTTGGCTCCGGCTGCCTTCCGGCGGGTCGGCCGGCTCGAGACGGCGGGGCGTTTGGCGGACTGCGGGCCTTCGCGCGGCCGCAGGGTTCGCGCAGCCTCGATCTCCTCGCGCCGCTTCACCTGCGTCACCTGCTCGCCCTTCTTCGGCGCCTTGCCCGGCGGCGGTGTCGGTTCGTCCGTCACGTCTCCAGGCAGCTCGACATCGCCCGGAAGCGGGGTCGGCGCCTCGCTGGCGTCGTCCGCTTCCGGCGGTTCGGACGAGAAGGCGGTCGCGTCGATGATGAAGTCGCACGCCGGGCAGATGACCGCGTCATCCGCAACCTTGGCGCCGCAGCCCGGGCATTTCAGGACGGTGAGCTCCTCGCGCGGCATTGTCGGCCCGGGCCGCCATCAAGTCAAACTCCCTGCCTCGTAACCACTGGATTTTGGTGAGGAATTGACCTAGAGCCGCCGCATGAGCCCCTCGCGCACCCTGGGCATCGAGCTCGGCCTCGCCCTGGTTTGCCTGGCGTGCCAGACGTCGCGCCCGAAGCCCAGCTCGCCGCCCGTCGAGCCGCGCGCGCCCGCCCAATCGGACGAGCTGAGCCAGCTTCAGGCCCTGGAAGATCGCCGCTCGCTCGGCGACGGCAAAGTTGCCCAATGGGCGCTCACCGCGACGGACCCGCGGGTGCGCACCCGGGCGCTGCTCGCGCTGGCCCGGATTCAAGACGGCTCGAGCGTGGACACGGTAGTCCAGGCCCTCGGAGACGCGGCGCCGGGCCCCCGACTCGAAGCGGCCTTCGCCGCCGGAATCCTGGGAAGGTCCTGGGTGGCGCTTTCGCCGGCTGCCAGGGACAGGCTCGCCGCGGCGCTCTTGACGGCCGAGGCCGCCGAGCTCGACGCGCCCGCGAAGCTGACCGAGCTCGAGGCGCTCGGTCGCGTGCCGACGGCCGCCGCGCTCGAACGGCTGACCGACCGCCTCGACGGAACGCCCCCCGACGTGAAGGCGCAGGCGGCGCTGTCGCTGGGGCTGGCCGCCAAGTTCGAGGGTGCCTTGCCGGCCCGCGTTCTCGCCGCGCTGGTGCCGCTCGTCCGGAAGGACGCGCCGCCCACCGTGCGCCGCGCCGGAGCCTACGCGTTCGCCCTGTCCAAGGCGCCGGGGGCGCGGCCATGGCTACTCGTCTGCCTTCAGGACGAGCTACCCGAGGTGCGCGCGCTGTGCGCGAAGGGCCTCGGCGACGTCGGGACAGAACCCGACGCCGTCCCCTTGAAACTGCTGCTCGGCGATTCCGACTACCGGGTAGCGGTCGAGGCCACTCGCGCGCTCGCGAAGGGCGTGGCCCGGTGCAAGACGGCCGCGGCCTGCCCCGGCATCGCCGCGCTGGGGGACTTGTCGGCCCGGGTCCAACGCCTTGCCCAGGGAGATTCGGCGGGAGGCGGCCAGCCGCTGCTCGCGCTCGCCCAGGAAGGGCTGCCTCCGAGCGGGCGACCCGTCTTGATGGCCGTGCGCGCGAAGGTGCAGGACGCGCTGCTCGCGGCGACCGACGCCCGCGCCCGAAAGGACTTGGCCAAGATCGATTGCCGGCTGGCCGCGGCGCTCGACCGGCAGGTGGGCGAGCTCGACGAAGTCTTCGCTTGCGGGGGCAGCGCGGTGCCCGAGCCGGTACGGCTGGCGACCGGGCTGCACGAGCTGGCTCGGAACAAGGCGATCGACTCGGGCAAGCGCGCGCTCGAGCTCGGCCCGTACCTGCGTCACGAAGACCCGCGGGTGAAGCTGGCGGCGCTCGACGCGGTCGGCGAGAACGGCGCGCCGCTCTCGGCCGCAGGCGTGCGCGCGCTGCTCGACAGCCCGGACGGAGTCGTCGTCGCCGCCGCCGCCGCGACCGCCGGAAAGCTGCACGACTCCGCCGCCGTCCCCGGCGTCCGTCGGCTCGCCGTCCGAGTGCCCGCCGAACCCGACCTGGCCGAGAACGTCGCCCTGGCGCTGGTGGACCTGGGCGCGAAGGAGGCCGAGCCCGAGCTCCAGCACTGGCTGCGCTCGCCCGACGCCAGCGTGCGTTTCGCGGGCGCCGAGGCGCTGTCGAAGCTGACCGGCAAGCACGTTGAAGCGCCCCGCGTCGAACGGCCGGCCGGTGCAGCACAGCCGCCGCTCTTGCCCCCCGACACCGTGGCGCACTTCGTCACCGAGAAGGGCAACTTCGCCGCCCGGCTCTACACCGAAGACGCGCCGCGCACCTCGCAGAACTTCGTGGCGCTCGCCAAGAAGGGCTTCTTCCGGGGGCTTTCCTTCCACCGGGTGGTGCCGGACTTCGTCGCACAGGGAGGCGACCCGCGCGGCGACGGCGAGGGCGGGCCCGGCTACAGCGTGCGCTGCGAGATCAACCGCCGGCCCTACGCGCGCGGAGTGCTGGGCATGGCGCTCTCGGGCAAGGACACCGGCGGCAGCCAGTTCTTCTTCACCACCTCGGCCCAGCCGCACTTAGACGGCCGCTACACCGCCTTCGGAGAAGTCATCGAAGGGCTGGAAGTCGTCGACGCGCTGCTCGAGGCGGACGGCATCACCGACGTGCGCGTCACGCCCTGACGCGGGCCGCGTCGACGCCGGCGCCCGACGACCGTCGCCGGTTGACCGCTGCATACATATTATGCATCATCATCTGCATGAGGACGACGCTCGATCTCGACGAAGAGCTGCTCACTCGGGCGCAGCGTGAGACTGGTGCGCCCACCAAGACCGCGGTGATCGAGCGCGGGCTCAACGCGTTGCTGGCTCAAGCTGCCAGTCGCCGGCTCGCCCTGCTGGCCGGGAAGGTGCCGACCGCGAAGGCGCCGCCTCGCCGGCGGCCGAGGGCCCACGGCTGATGGTCCTGGTCGACACCAGCGTCTGGGTCGCGTTCTTCCGAGGCTCGCGCGCGCCGCCATTGCAGGCGCTGTTGGAAGCCGGGGAAGCGCAGGTTCATCCATGGGTCCTGGGCGAGCTCGCTCTGGGACAGCTGGGCAGGAAACGCGCGGCGATCCTCGACGACCTGCGACGGCTCCCTCCGGTCGCGGTGGTGAGTGACGACGAGGTGCTCGCGATGATCGAGGCGCGGTCATTGGGTGGGCGTGGCGTCGGTTGGGTCGATTCGCAACTGCTGGCCGCGGCGATGGTGGCCGGATCGGCCCTATGGACACTCGATCGCCGCCTGGCGGGTGTTGCGTCGTCACTGGGGCTGGCCGCGGTCCCGTCGTCGTAGCGCCTCGACCTACCTGTGCTCTGGCGCCTCGCGACCCTACTGCTCTCGCCGCGGGCGGCTGGGCAGGGCACCAATTTTGATCCTCTGAGGCCTTGTCGGCCACCTGCGAGACGAAGGGCCGCTGGAAGTCGTCGACGCGCTGCTCGAGGCGGACGGCATCACCGACGTGAGTATTACGCCCTGACGCGGGTCAGGCCTTCACCGGCAGGGGCGACGGCGGGCTCTTCCCGGGCCCGGCCAGCGTCCTTCCGCCCCAGCGTTCGAGCTCGGCGGCCTCGAGCCCTTCGACCTGCTTGTGAATCTCGACCCACTCGTCGTCGGGAATCTGCAGGTAGGCGTCGACCAGAGCGGGGTCGAACTGGGTGCCGCTGCACCGGGCGATCTCTTCCTTGGCGACCTTGAGCGGCCGGCCCTTCCGGTAGGGCCGGTCCGAGGTGATGGCGTCCATGGTGTCGGCGATGCAGAAGACGCGCGCTCCCAGCACCGTGTTTTCGCCCGAGAGGCCGTTCGGGTACCCCTTGCCGTCCCAGCGTTCCTGGTGCTGGTGGACGATCAGCGAGGCTTCGCGGAGGTAGGGCATCTTCGACAGCAGCCGGTACCCCAGCTCGGGGTGCTGGCGCATCTCGACCCACTCTTCCGGAGTCAACGGGCCGGGCTTCAGGAGAATCGAGTCGCGCACGCCGATCTTGCCGATGTCGTGCAAGAGCGCCCCCTGCTCGATGATGTCGAGCTCAGGGCCGGCAATCCCGACCGCGTCGGCGATGCGGCGCGAGTACAGGGACACCCGGCGCGAGTGCCACTGCGTCTCGGTGTCGCGGTAGTCGAGGGCCGAGATCATCCCGTCGAGCAGGCCGTCGGTGCGCTCGATGACCAGCCGGTTGAGGTTGCCGTTGACGTGGACGAGCTCGGTGTTGCGCTCGGCCAGCTCTCGCGACAGCCGGGCGTTCTCTCGCACCAGGTGGTACTGCAACGTCGCCTGGCGCACGCACGAAGTCAGGTCCGACATCGACCAGGGCTTCGAAAGAATTCGGAAGACTTCGCCGCGGTTGACCGCGTCGGACGCGACCTTGAAGTCGGCGGCGGCCGTCAGCATCACCCGCACTGAGTCGGGACTCGAATTCTTGATGAGCCCGAGCAGCTCGATGCCGTTCAGGTTCGGCATCATGAAGTCTGTGACTACGACCGCGTATCCGGTCTCCTCGGCCGCTTTCACGGGGTCGGAGTGCGCGATGACGTCATAGCCTTCAGTCCGGAGAATCCGCGTGAGCGCCTGGAGGATGAGCAGGTCGTCATCGACCACCAGAATGCGGTCCACGAGGGCGTCCTTGCGGAAGGTTGACCAGCCGCGAAGTTAGCCCTGCACGGCGCGCACCCGAAGCGAAAAGCGATGGGGCCCGCGGGCGGGCCGGCTTCCCCGCTAATGAAAGTCGAGACAAAACAGCCAGTAATTACGGGCTATTGAGTCGAGCAGAACGCCCCGGGAACCACGGAAAGCTTGCCTCTCCAGAGCGTGTGGTCTATTGTCGGCGCCTCTCTTGGTGCTCGTAACCTATTGATCTGACCGGAGAAGTCGCGGATGGCAAGAGCCCCCGCAGGGCAAGTCCCGGTAGTGGTCATGGGGCTGGGATTCATAGGCCAGGAAATCGCCCGAGCGGCTGCTGGGTCGGCTGAGGTCGATCTCGTCGGCGCGGTCGATTTGAACCCAGCGCTCGTGGGCCGTGGCTTGGCCGACGTGCTCGGCATTCCCGGAGTCAGTGGAACCGTCAGCGCCGACTTGGCGAGCGCCGTGGGGCGCCGCAAGGGCGTCGTCCTGCTGCACGCGACCGGCTCGCGGCTCCCTCAGGTGGCGGAACAGTTGCTCGAGGCGGTCCGCGCCGGCCTGTCGGTGGTGTCGACCTGCGAAGAGCTGGCCTTCCCGTACCTGAAGCACCCCGAGCTCGCCGCGAAGCTCGATCGCGCGGCCCAGAAGGCGGGGGTGGCACTGCTGGGAACGGGAGTGAACCCGGGCTTTGTGCTCGATCGCCTGGTCGCCGTCGCTGGGCAGGTGTGCGGCCCGGTGCGCCACGTGTCGGCCACCCGGGTGGTGGACGCGCGCTCGCGGCGCGAGGGGTTGCAGCGAAAAGTCGGGGCCGGGCTGACCGAGGCCGAGTTCCTGGACCTGGTGGACAGCGAGAAGATCGGCCACGTGGGCCTGGTCGAGTCGGCCGCCCTGTGCGCAGCCGGCCTGGGCCTCGACGTGGACGACTTCGAAGAGGAAATCGCCCCCGTCATCGCCGAAGAGGACATTCCGGGGGCCGCTTTTCCCGTGCCAGCAGGCCGGGTCGCCGGTATCTCGCAGACCGTGGTGGGCACCGACGACGGCCAGGAACGCATTCGGCTCGAGCTGACCATCGCGGTCGGTGCCGACCGGCCAGGCGACCGGGTAGTGATAGACGCCGACCCCAAGGTCGACCTAGAGATTCGCGGCGGAGTGGCAGGAGACCGCGCCACGGCCAATCTGGTGGTAAACGCGGCACCTCGGCTTACCGCAGCGGAATCGGGGCTGCTCACCGTGCTGGACCTTCCCGCAGGACGATAGGGGGCATTCGGACATGCTCGACAAGAACGCCGTAGGCCGGTCGTCGCCGCCCACCCTGAACGAGGTGGAGAAGGGCGCCATCCGCCGGTTCGCCGAGGCGATCGGCGACTACAACCCCATCTATTACGACGAGGAGTTCGCCCGCGCCTCGGGCTACCCGACGGTGGTGGCGCCGCCGACCTTCCCGGCGTCCTTCCATTCTTCGGCCGACCTTCGGGAATTGCTCGGCGTCGGCATCAAGAGCCTGCTCCACGCCGAGCAGGTGTTCGAGTACGAGCGCCCCATCTTCGCGGGCGACCGCATCATGGTCTCGACCAAGGTGGTCGAGGTGCTCGAGAAGACCGGCCCGGCCGGGAAGATGGACGTCGCCGTCCTCGACGACGAGGGGCGCGACGAAGAGGGCAAGAGGGTGTTTCGAGCCCGCCGCACGCTGGTCGTGCGCGCAACCAAGGAGGTCGCCTGATGTCGGCCCGCAAGCTGTACTTCGAGGCCATTCGCGTCGGCGACGAGCTGCCGGCGCTGGCGAAGGCCCCCATCGACCGGGTGCAGTTGGCGCGGTACGCCGGCGCCTCGGGAGACTTCAACCCCATTCACGTCGACGAGGCCTACGCCAAGAGCATCGGCATGCCGTCGGTGTACGCCCCGGGCATGCTGGTGGTCGGCTTCCTGGGCCAGCTCGTGTCCGACTGGTCGCGGGGGGCGCAACTGCGGCGGTACGGGGTGCGCTTCATCAAGATGGTCTGGCCGGGCGACACGGTCGTCTGCAAGGGCCGAGTCACGGACAAGTGGGGCGAGAACGGGAGGTACTTCTCCGAGCTCGACCTGTGGGCCGAGAACCAGCGCGGCGAGCTGGTGCTGAAGGGCCAGACGCTCATCCAGATGTTCTACTCGCTGGAAGACGAGAACCGGCAGCGGGCGGGGCAGGCGCCCCTCATCGTCGCCGTGCCGCGCCAGAGCCTCGCCGCCCAGGTGGCCGCGCCGCCGGTCGAGGCGGCTCCGAGGGCGTCCGAGTCGGCCGCTTCGGCGAAGAAGCCCGCGTCGGGCTCGAAGAAGGCTCCGCCCCGCGAGCGCAGCCGGTCTCCGATGAAGGCCGCGTCCCGGCCAAAGCCGAAGAAGGCCGTGGCTCGCAAGCCGGCGCCGAAGAAGGCGAAGCGCAAGTAGGGCGCCGTAATCTCGTACTCCCGGGTCGATAGATTACGTGTGTGGGGGGGGGCCGGGGCGGACCCGTCCGCCGACGGGAGGAAACCGCCTCGTGGACGGGGCTGATGAGCGACAATTACTCTTGCCGGTTCCCGGCCGATCTGGCGAGCCCGCTGGAGCCTCGACCCCAGTAGAGGGGGTCGATGGTCACCGACGGGCAGTTCAGTCTGCCTAGGAGACGCGGCAGCCTCCCTTCACCGACAAATGGTACTGGCACAGAATGGGACGCCTGGACTCCAGTTCACGCCACACGCCCCAGGAGCGCAAGTGACCGCAACCGCGAAACCTCCGCCGTCAACGGGGCAGTACAGACGGGAATCGTCGAACCCGCAAGCTTCCTCTAGCCGGAGGCACATGGCGCCGGGCAAGGAGTACCGGATGGAAGCGCCGGCTTCGCCTGGATAGCAGTCGTCGGGAAGGTAGTAGGCGGTGACGCCGCCCGGCGGAACGCACAGAACGCCACTCAAGTCTCCCTGGCACGACCAACCGGTGTCACAGCGTCCGAAATCGACGTAGCGTCCCGAGACACAGACCAGCGCGACATTGCTCGAAAGAGAATCGGCCCCGCAGTCCATGATGCCTTCGGGCTTGCACGAACTGCCCGTATGCGGCCCACCGCATGCGCTAATGAGAAGAGCTACGACACCAGTCGCAAAGCCGAAGCACTGCTGCGACTCAGAAGTCGGCATCCAGGGCCTCTTTGACGCGGATCCGCGATGGCGCCCGCGCGCGCTCGAGCGCCAGGCCTTCGTCATCACCCTGTGCCGACGCTAGGCCCTCGTACTCGCGCTCGAGGCCGAGCGCCCAGAGGATCGTCAGATACGCGCTGATCGCCGTCGTCGGGCTTCCGCGCTCGATTCGGCTGACCGTCCCCATCGCGAGGCCGGTCTTCCGCGCGAGGTCGACCTGACGCAACCCGCGTCGGCCCCGGGCGAGGGCGATGTTCTGGCCCAACTCGGCGATCGCCCGGGCGACGCCGACAGGGATGGTTTCGGCCTTCAGGTTCTGCCTGGGCATCGTGCGGGGTTCAATCTATTGCTTCTAATGTTGGATAACAATCATTCTATTAACTTAAGCCGGTGCCTTACGCGCTGCGTCGAAACAAGTTGACTCGAAAATCGACCGTGAGCCATCCTTCGGGCCTCTTCCTCAAGGAGCGAGCCCATGGCCGCTGGCGTCAATCGATACAAGACAGACCTTCGCGAGATGACTTTCACGCTGGTCGAGCAGTTCGGCTTCAACGAGATCGCCGGCAAGGCACCGTTCGAGGCGTGGGGCGCCGACGAGGCCAAGGCGGTGCTCGAGTCGACCTACCGCTTCGTCCGCGAGGTGCTGGGGCCGATCAACGCCACCGCCGACCGTGAAGGCTGCCGGCTCGAGAATGGCCAGGTCAAGACGCCCAAGGGCTTCAAGGAAGCCTGGAAGGCGCTCTACGAGGCCGGGTACAAGACGCTGTCCCTGAGCCCCGAGCGCGGAGGGCAGGGCGCTCCGAAGATGCTGCAGGTGCTGGTGGAAGAGATGCTCTCGGGCTCGAACACCGCCTTCAACATGTACCCGGGCCTCGCGTCCGGCGCGGCCGAGTTGCTCGACCACTGCGCCACCCCCGAGCAGAAGAAGACCTACGTCGAGCGCATGCTGAACGGCACCTGGGCCGGCACCATGTGCCTGACCGAGGCGCAGGCGGGCTCGGACGTCGGCGCGGTGAAGACTTCGGCGCGCAAGGCGGCCGACGGCACCTACCGCATTCAGGGCACGAAAGTGTTCATCTCGGCCGGCGAGCACGACCTGACCGAGAACATCGTCCACCTGGTGCTGGCGCGCGTCGACGGAGCCCCCGCCGGCACCCGCGGGCTGTCGCTCTTCATCGTCCCGAAGCTGCGCGTCGGCGCGGACGGTAAGCCCGGCGCGCCGAACGACGTCGCCTGCTCGTCCATCGAGCACAAGATGGGGATCAACGGGTCGGCGACCTGCGTGCTCAACTTCGGCGACAACGACGACTGCCGCGGCGAGCTGGTGGGGACGGTCGAGAACGCCGGCATCTCGCAGATGTTCAAGATGATGAACGGCGCCCGCATCGCGGTCGGCCTGCAGGGAGTGGCGCTGGCTTCCGCCGCCTACCAGTGCGCCCTCGAGTACGCCAAGGACAGGAAGCAGGGCGCGAGCTTCAAGCAGTGGAAAGACGCGTCCGCCCCAAGGGTGCCGCTGCTCGAGCACCCGGACATCCGCCGGATGCTGCTCGACGCCAAGGCGCACACCGAGGGCATGCGCATGCTCGTCGTGAAGCTGGCCTCGCACGGCGACAAGGCCCGGCAGCTCGCGGGTTCCGACGACGAGAAGGCCGCCTACCACCGCGGCCAGGTCGAGCTGTTGACGCCGCTCGTGAAGGGCTACACCTCGGAAGAGGCGCCGCGCCTGACCGCGCTGATGCTCCAGGTGTTCGGCGGCGCGGGCTACGTGAAGGATCATCCCGTCGAGCAGTACTGCCGCGACGCGAAGATCTTCTCCATCTACGAAGGCACCACCCACATCCAGGCGATGGACCTGGTCGGCCGCAAGCTGGGGCAGGGCGGCGGCGCGCACCTGCAGCAGTTCATGTCCGACATCGGCGGCTTCGTCGACGCCCACCGCGGCGACGCGACCTTTGGCAAGGCGGTCGAGACGCTGGCCGGGGCCCAGGAAGCGCTGTTGCAGTCCGCCATGGCCTTCATGGGCTGGTCTCAGGGCGAGAAGGTGCACCTCATTCCGCTCGCGGCCAACCGCTTCCTCACCATGATGTCGCAGCTCGCGGTGGGCTGGCTGTTGCTCGACGCCGGCGTCAGGGCCGAGGGCGCGCGGGCCAAGCTGCCCGAAGGCCACCCCGACCGCGCCTTCTACGAGGGCAAGCGCTACTCCGCGCTCTGGTACGCCCGGAACGTGCTTCCGCAGATCGAGGCCCAGTCGAAGATGACCGCGCTCGAAGACGAGTCACCGATGGAAATCTCCGAGGCGGCCTTCGTCGCGGGCTGACCGGCCCGGCTACTTCTTCGATTCGCGCACACCGATGGCGAGCTGAGCCAGGCCGGCGGTCTTGGCCAACTCCATCACCTCGACCACCTTGCCGTGGACCACGCCCTCGTCGGCCTGCACCACTACGAGCGTGTCGGGATTCTTCGCGCGCGCCTCGGCCAAGGCCTGCTTCAGCTCGTCGCTCGAGACGACGTTTCCGCCCAGCACCAGCCGGCCGTCGGTGAGAATCGCGATCGACAGGTCTGACGCGGTCGGCACCACGTCGGCGACTCCGCCCTTCGGCAGGTTGACCTTGAGGCCGGCCTTGGCGCCCCCGCCCGTCTGGCTCGAGACGATGACCGAGCTGGTCACCATGAAGATGATGAGCAGCACCAGGAAGATGTCGGTGAGCGGAGTGATGTTGATCTCGGCGAAGACGCCGTCGTCCCCGCCTACTTCGTCCGCGCCAGGCACCTTGCCGAGGGCCATGGCTTCTACGCTCCGCCGCTCAAGGTGGCGGGAGCGGTCTGCGGAGCGACCGCCGGCGAGGTCTCGGGGGACGACGCCGCCGCCCCGGCCGAGCCGCGCTCGCGCAGCAGCTCGACGAATTCGTCGGCCAGCAGCTTCAGCTCGACCGCCACCCGGCCCAGCCGCGCCTGGAAGTAGTTGTAGAGCACCACCGCCTCGACCGCGACCAGGATGCCGGCGGCGGTCGCCACCAGCGCTTCCGAGATGCCCGTCATCACGCTGGCCGTGCCGCCGGTGCCGCCGGCCTGAACGTCGAGCCCCAAGTCTTTGAACGAGCGCATGATGCCCGCCACCGTCCCGAACAGCCCCACGAACGGCGTGGTGGCGCCGATGGTGCCCAGAATCCACAGGTTGCGCTTCAGCCTCA
>JAHFDQ010000054.1 GCA_023248915.1 Archangiaceae bacterium
GTCGGACTGCCGCTCGCGATCGCGCACCACCCGGAAGGTACGCCCGGACACCAGCACCTCTGCGGGCCGGGGGCGCGAGTTGTAGTTCGAGGCCATGCTCATGCCGTAGGCGCCGGCGCTCATGACGGCCAAGAGGTCTCCCGGGCGAGGCGGCACCAGGGGCCGGGCCCGCGCCAGGACGTCGCTCGACTCGCAGACCGGCCCGACCACCGTCCGCGGCGCCTTCCGGCCCGCGCGCCGCTCGACCGGCAAGAGCTCGTGGTGGGCCCCGTAGAGCGCGGGACGGATGAGATCGTTCATACCGGCGTCCACCACCACGAAGCGGCTGGAAGCCTGGCCCTTCCGGTACAGCACCCGGGTGAGCAGGAGACCGGCGTTGCCCACCAGCACCCGGCCCGGCTCGAGCACCAGCGTCGCCCCCAGGGCCCGCACCGGCTCGAAGACGGCCGCGGCGTACTCCTCGGGCGACGGGGGCTTTTCCTCGCGGTAGGTGATGCCCAGGCCTCCGCCGGCGTCCAGGTACTCGAGCGCCAGCCCTTCTCCCCGCAGCTGCCGGAACAGCGCGGCCACCTTGCCGACCGCGGCGCGCACCGGCGCGGCGACGGTGAGCTGCGAGCCGATGTGGCAGTCCACTCCGACGGCGCGGACGCCGCGAAGGGCGCGGCTCTTCCGGTAGAGCCGCGCGGCCTCTTCAATCGGCACCCCGAACTTCGAGGTGGAAAGACCGGTGGCGATTTTCGCGTGCGTGCGCGCGTCCACATGCGGGTTCACCCGCAAGGCGAAGGGCGCGCGCACGCCGGCCGCCCGCCCCACCCGGTCGAGCGCCGCCAGCTCTTCGCCGCTCTCGACGTTGAACATCAGGATTCCGGCCGCCAGCGCCGCGCCCAATTCGTCGGACGTCTTGCCGACGCCCGAGAACACCACCCTCGAAGCGTCGCCCCGGGTCGCCTTCAGCACCCGCCCCAGCTCTCCCCCCGAGACGATGTCGAAGCCCGACCCCAGCCGCGCGAACAGCGAGAGCACGGCCAGGTTCGAGCAGGCCTTCACCGAGTAGCAGATTTGGTGCCGCACGCCGGAGAAGGCTCCCGACAGCACGCGGAAGTGGCGCGTGAGGGTAGCCGCCGAGTAGACGTAGACGGGCGTCCCGGTCTCGCGCGCGATTCGGTCGAGCGGCACTCCCTCGGCGAACAGCCGGCGGCCACGATACGCGAAGAAGTTCATGGGGTGGCTGTGCCGGCGCAGCCCGCGTCAGTGCCCCGGGCGACGTCTCGTGGCAGGACGGAGTCGGCGGAGCCAGCCACCGACGGCACGTACCCGCCGCTCGCGACAGACCCAAGCGCCTCGGAAGGCGCGGCATCGCCCGCCGATGGCCCTGACCCGCAGCGTACGGGCGACTCAGGCGCTCCGGCAGGCCCGCCGACGGAGCTCACGGGCTCGGGAGCGATTTCGAGCAACGGCGGCCTGGGCGGAGCCTTGATGCCGCAGGCGGCGGCGACCCAAAGCACTCCGACCGCGAGCCGCGCGCGCATGGCCGCCTCGACGGTCAGTACCGGATGCCCAACGAGCCGCGCAGCACCTGGGCGTTGTCCTGCGCGGTGCTCGCGTTGACCCGGGTATCGGCCAGCCCCCCGAGCGGGAAGAGGATGCCCCAATTGACCGTGGCGAAGAAGCCGTCCTCGGTCTCGTAGCGGGCTCCGACGTTCAGCTCGACGCCGAGGTTGTTGTCTCCCGCGTGGTCCACCGACGCCGACGGAGTCGACTCGGCGAAAACGGCCCGCGAGTAGATGACCGCCCCGTGAATGTCGAAGCCCTCGGCGACCCGGTAGGACAGGGTCGGCTTGGCGTAGATGGCGTCGGTCACCCCGCCGAGGATTTCGCGCCAGAGAATCATGTCGATTCGGTAGTCGCGGTTGAACCGGAAGTTGTTGATGCTGTTGTCGCAGCCGTTCTCGGTGCACCCGTACTGGGGGCCGTCGAAGTCGCCGGGCTGGGTGACGCCGTCACGCTGGCCGGTGGTCGCGTTGGTGACTTTCCCGACCACCCGCCTAGGGTAGTTGCCGAGGCCCGGTGACCTGTCGCCCGACGCGAAGCCCACCTCGACCTGCGCCTTCAGGGCGCCGTCCATGAACCGGTACTCGCCCTGCGCCACGCCGCCGAACTGGGTCAGGCTGAGGCTCTGTTCCGCCGGGTTCTTCGGGTCAAGCGACCGGTTGCCGATGCTGCCGAACACTGCGGCCGCCTCGACTTCGACGCGGTACAGCTTGGTCTCGTACTTGGCCCACACGTCCGGCATGACGAGCTGCGCGTCCCGGGGGACATAGTTGTTGTTCGACAGCGCGGGGCCCAGGTCGGCGCCGTCGCCGGGGAAGGGGGCGCTGTAGTAGCCGACCGGGTCGTTCTTCTGCACCCGGTACTCGAGGTGCACGCCGTAGTTGAGCACCGCCCCGTTGTTCTCGAGCTTGGCGCGCGCCTGCTGGTCGGTGTCGCGCCGGGCCGCGGCGATGAGGAAGCTGTGCACGTCGTCGGCGTTCGATAGGTCGAACGGCTGGCCTCCGCCGTTCTGAGCCGAGGACGTGGGGCCCTCGGCGTTGAAGTCGAGCATCGGCGTCACGTAGTAGCCGGGAATGGGTTCGGTCACGAACATCAGCCGGTCCACCGTGTCGCCGAAGTCGCAGTCGAGGCAGTTGCCGTCGTTGTGCAGCATGCCCAGGCCCCAGTGCGACGCCATGCGGCCGAAGCGCAAGATGCCCACCGGGGTGCTCACCTCGCCGTAGAGGCGCTTCAACAGAATCGCGTCCTTCGCGGCGTTGACCGCCGACGTCGGCGGCACCTGCGTCTGGGTGTCGACGGCGAACTCCTCGCGGTCGTAGGCGTGGCCGTTGGCCGCCTGCCGGCTGAAGGCGTAGTCCGGCGTCGACCCAAACAGCACGTTGTCGAGCGCGTCGACCTGCATCTTGATGCGCACCTCTTCCGACACGTTCAGCGTCGGCTCGAACCGGAAGCGCATGTTGACGCCGGCCTGGGTGCGCTCGCGCTCGGACAGCGGCGACCGGGGGAAGAGCGTGTAGCCCGACGGGTCGGCTGCGCGCCCCAGGTCCATCTTGTTGAACAGGTCGGGCCTGACGCGCAGGTACCCGTTGGGGACGAACAGCTCGAGCTTCCGCCTCTCCTCGACCCACTCCTCCTGCCAGCCCTGCGCGGCCGACTGGGTCGCCATCTGCGCGCGCATCTCCTCGCGTACTTCCTTGATTTCCTTCTGGGCGGCGTCGAGCTTCGTGGCCAGGTCGCGCCGGGAAGCGTCGGAATCGGCCGGAGCCGCCGAAGCAGCCGCGGCCGGAGGCGCCGCGGCGGCTGGCGCGGCGGGAGCGGGCTGAGCTGCGGCCGTGGCGGAAGCTACGAGCAACGCCGCCAGCAGGGCTTGGGCCATGGAGTTCCTACCTCGCTCAGTCGAAAGGGCGCGGCAGTTAATCCACCGGACTTTGGGGTGTCAACGTAAAGAACCCTGCCTGAGTTCAGTGAGCACACCCGCGGTGCCCCGCGGGTGAATGAACGCGATTCGGGCTCCACCCGCCCCCACCTTGGGCGTCTCATCGATGAGCGGCGCCCCGCGCGCCTTGAGCTCGGCCAGCGCCGCGTCGAGGTCCTCGACCTCGATGCAGATGTGGTGCAGCCCCTCGCCGCGCTTGTCGAGGAACTTCGCCACCCCGGTGTCGTTCGCGGTGGGACAGATGAGTTCGATGCGCCCGAGGCCGTGGCCGAAGATGGCGGTCCGCACCTTCTGGTCGGGGACTTCCTCTATTTCGGCCAGCGGCAACCCGAGCGCGTCGCGGTAGATGGCGATGGCCTTGTCCAGGTCTCTGACGGCAATCGCCACGTGGTCGAGGCCCTTGGCTTTGACGATGCTCATCTTCTCGGTTCCTGTCGCTTGGGTTGGCAATGGGGGCAGTAGAAGGTGGTCCGGCCGGCCTGCGCGAACGACTTCACGCGGGCCTGGCAGCGCCGGCAGGGCAGCCCGGCCCGGCCGTAGACGAAGAACGGGTTCTCGGCGCCCGGCTCTTCGACGTACTGCAGTTCGTCCGCGCCTTCCGCCTCGAGCGCGAACGCGAGGGTGGCCCGTATCGCGGCTGCCAGGGCTCGCCACTCTCCGGGACCGAGCGTCGACACCTTCCGAGCCGGGTGCAGCCGCGCGCGGAACAGCGCCTCGGCGGCGTGCAGGTTGCCCAGCCCCGCCAGTCGGGCCTGGTCCATCAGGGCCACTTTCAGGTGGCGGCCGCCCCGGCCGAGCGCCTTCTCGATCGCCGGTCCGTCGGGCGCGTCGAGGAGGGCATCGGGCCCGAGCGCGCGAATCACCGGGAGCGCGAGGAGCGCATCGGCCTGGGCCGGCTGGACGCGGCCGAACAGGCGCGGGTCGCGGAAGTGCACCACCTGGCCGTCGTCGAGCACGAAGCGCATGCGGCTGTACGCTTCGACCTGCCCCTGGCTTCGGCGCACCAGCTTGCCAGTCATCCCGAAGTGCATGAGCAGGCCCCGGTTGGCCTCGAAGCCGAGGAGCAGGTACTTGCCCCGGCGCCGGGCACACTCCAACTTGCCGCGAATGTCCTTCAAGCCGGCGCGCCGGGCGCCGCGGAACGTCCTCGCGGGCTCGGACTCGACGCGGACGACACGACGCCCCTCGAGCCACCGCTCGAAGTTGCGCCGCGCCAGCTCGACCTCGGGAAGCTCGGGCATGAAAGGCCTGTCGCCTTAACACACCGCGCCGCGCCGCTGTCGCGCCGTGGACGCTCAGGCAGCCGGAAGGCGAGCGCCTGGCCCCGCGCGTCGTTATGGTGCGTCGTCCGGAAAACCAGCCCCATCGGAGGCACCTATGGCCGAGTTTCAGAAGAAGTACTCCCCGAAGACCTACCCCAACCTGAAGGGCCTGAAGGGCATCAGCGACGACCTGCTCGCGACCCACTTCAAGCTGTACGAGGGCTACGTCAACCGGTGCAACACCCTCACCGAGAACCTGTCGAAGCTGGGCAAGGAAGGCCGCGCCTCGGGCAAGGACCCGGCGTACGCAGAGATGACCCGCCGGCTCGGCTTCGAGTACAGCGGGATGATCCTGCACGAGTACTACTTCGGCAACCTCATCCCGAACGGCCAGGCCGCGCCGCAGAAGGGTAAGCTGACCGACGCCATCGAGAAGAGCTTCGGCGGCTACGACACCTGGCTGGCCGACTTCAAGGCCATCGCCACCATGCCGGGCGTCGGCTGGGCCATCACCTACCAAGACCCGACGACGGGCTGGCTGTCGAGCCATTGGATTAACCTGCACCAGGACAACCACCCTGCCGGCTACACGCCGGTCTTGGTGATGGACGCCTGGGAACACGCCTTCATCCCCGACTACAAGGCCACCGACCGCGCCAAGTACGTCGACGCCTACTTCCAGAACATCGACTGGGCGGCGGTCGAGAAGCGGCTGCGCTGACGAAGGCGCCGGCCTACCTGAGCCGGTGCAGCTTGACTACGCCGTCGACGCCCTTCAGCACCGCCCGGTCGTCGGCGGCGGACAGCTTGGCCGCGCGAATCGCGTCTCCCACTCCGGGCGCGTCGAAGACGGCGTCGGTGCAGGCAATCTCGTTCGCGCTCGCCACGCCCTGCACCCGGGCGGCGATGTTCACCGTCTGCCCGAAGTAGTCCAGCCGCTCGTTCGACTCGACCGCGATGCAGGGCCCGGCGTGCAGGCCCAGCTTCAGCTCGAGCGCTCCGCCTTCGCCTACCCGACGCACCTCGTCGCGCATTCGCGCCGCGGCGGCGACCGCGGGCGCCGGTTCGGCAAAGCTGGCCATGATGGCGTCGCCAATCGTCTTCACCACGGCTCCACCGTTTTCCGCCACCAGGTCTCTCAAGACCCGGAAGTGCTCGCGCACCAGGGCAAACGCCTTGAAGTCTCCGACGCGCTCGTACATCTCGGTCGAGCCCTTCAGGTCGGTGAAGAGCAGCGTGAGGCTCTTGAACTGCAGCCCGTCCTGGCTGGGCATGCTCTCGGCGCGGAAGAGCTCGCGGAACGTCTGGCTCGTCACCAGCCGCTTGCCGGTCAGGTACGGCAGCCGCACGACGGGAATCGACTTCAAATGAGCCCGGTTGGCCGGAGCCTCGGGCACTGGGTCGTGTAGGAACCCCATCACCATCGGGCGATCGCCCCGGTTGTGGAATTGGATTTTCGCCTTCCCGGGGTGCACGGCGATTTCCTCGGGGACGAAATAGCCGGCGGCGAAGTGGACTTCGACCTCGCTCGCGCCGCCCGGGGCTCGGGCCTCGAAGTGAGCGGTGGCGTGATTGACCGGGGCGATCACCGCGTACCGCTTCGGCTCGAGGGTCACCTCGAGCGTCCACGTCTCGCCAGGCCCGAGCCGCCGGGACGCGATCGGCGGGCGCTTGAAAATCTCGGCGTGCTCGCGGTCGGGCACGGCGCTTCGCGAGAACTGGTGCAGCATCCAGTTCTTCTGGAAGTCGATGGTCTCGGGGTCTGAAATCCGCAGCTTTCGCACCGGCTCGGACACCGTGAAGGCGATCTCGACCGCGTCGTCCGTCAGCGCCACGTCGGCCTGGCACAACGAGCACCGCTTCCGTTCGGTCAGCGAGCGCAGCCCGGCGGCGGTGGTGAGAAACGAGGAACAGAGGGGGCACAACACGGCCCAGGTGAAGTCCAGGACTCCGGCGTGCGTGGCGCGCAGGAAAAGGTCGATCGCCGCCGGGTCGGTCAGCGCGGATTCCCCGGCGTACCTGAGCGGGCTCATGCGGAACACCTGTTCCTCAGGAGCTTCGGCAAGGAAGCTTCCGAAGCGGTCGAGCACGGCGTCGTCGATTCGGCCCGACGCGCGAACGACGTCGAGCCGGGAAGCAAGGGCGGAGGTGGGCATGGGGGCGTCAATCTACCGCCGAAGCGGTGCTAGCGTCTTGGCCGTGAAGCTCGTGTATGTCGCGCTGGCTACTGTTCTCACCGCGCCCACGCTCGCCCGCGGTGAGGGGATGGCGACCCCTTCCGAATGCAAGGACGGCTTCGAGGATTGCAAAGAGAACTGCACCATGGAGTTCGGCACGAGCGTCACGACGCGCGAGAAGCTCGGCCAGTGCCTGATTCGCTGCACCCGCACCCACGACGAGTGCCAGGAACGGTACTTCGACGTCACGAGCAACAAGCTCGACCCCGACGCCTTGACGCAGAAGCGCCCGAACGACCCGGCCGCCGCGCCGAAGCCGCGGTCCCGGGACGACGACGACGCACGTCTGAACGAGTCACCCGCACGCGAGGAACCGGCTGCGGACTCGAGGGCGCGCCGCGAGGAAACGCGCGTGGAGTCGAGCACGCCGCGTGAGCAACCCGGCGCGGAACTGCGACCTGTGCGAGAAGAGCCAACGGCGGAGCCGAGGGCTCCACGCGAGAAGCCGACCATCGACTCACGAGCTCCACGCGGACAACCCGCCGCTGAAGCGAGACCGCCGCGCGAGAAGCCGGCCGCAGAGGCACCTCCTCCGCGCAAGCAACCAGCGGCCGACGCGCGGCCGCCGCGCGAGAATCCGGCCGCAGAGGGCCCTCCTCCGCGCAAGCAACCCGAAGCCGATGCGCGAGAACCGAGCGAGAAGCCAACCGCGGGACCGCGACCGCCGCGCGAGGAGCCAGCCGCGGAATCGCGAGCTGGGCGCGAACCGCCTCGAGGCGACGACGTCCAGACACGGGAAGGCACCGAGGGTCGGCCGGACGACTGGGTACCCGGCGATCCGACTCCCAAGGCCGCGCCGCCGAAGAAGAAGGGCCCGGACAAGCCGCCCCCCGCGCCACCAACGAAGACCGAACCGCCGCCGGCGAAGAAGGGCCCCATCGACGAGTGGGACCCGAACGGGGCCTGACGCCGCGCTACTCGCCCACCGCGGGCACCTGGGGCGATCGCCGCTGCGCCACCCGCACTCCCACCAGCACCAGGCCGCCCCCCACCGCCACTTCCCAGACGAGCGCCTGGCCGAGCAACGCCCAGGCGGCGAGGGCCGTCACCACCGGCTGAAGGTTGGCGAACACCGCGACCCGCGAAGGTTCGAGCCGGGTCAGGGCGTAGTACCAGAGCAGGTAGGACAGCACCGAGGTAAAGGCCACCAGGAAGGCCACGCACCCGAGCGCGGTCGGGCTGGCCCCGACCCACCGGCCCACGTCGACCACGAACGGCGCCGCCGGCAAGAGCCACACCGCGGCGGCAATCATGCTCCAGGCGGTGGTGCGAATCGGCCCGTGCTCGGCGGCGAAGCGGCTGCCCTCGGTCGTGTACACCACCCACGCCCCCACCCCGCCCAGGATGAACAGGTCGCCCACGAGCGGGGCCAGCGCGTCGCGCAGCCCGTGCCCGAGCAGCAGCACCGCCACGCCGGCGAAGGCCAGGCCGATGCCGGCGAACCGGTACGCCGACGTATGCTCGCGGCGGGCCGCCAGCATCACCAGGTACACGCCGATGGGCTGGAGCGCATACAACAGCGCCGCGTGCACGGGCCGCGAGCGCTCGAGCCCGACGAGGAACAGGCCCTGGTTGAGCGGCCCCACCAGGAAGCCGAACAGCACCAGCGTTCGCCAGGTGCCGCGCGGCGGCAGCCTGGGCCCAGGGGTCAGCGCCAGGATTGCGCCGAAGAGCACGGCCGACAGCAGCACCCGCACCACCAGCACCGCCGCCGGAGGCAGCTCGGTCATGGCGCGCGAAGCAGCGAGGTAGGTGAAGCCGCTGACCAGCGTCTGGCCCAGGATGGCGCCGTAGACCCGAGGCGAAGCAGACCCCGACGTCGCCGCCGCGGCCGTCATTGAACGCAGTAGAGCGCGGGCCCCAGAGGGAAGGCGTCCCACGCCGCGGTGGTGACCGGGGTGATGGTCGAACCGTTGTCCGTCACCGCCTCGAGGCAGCTCACCGGCCACAGGCGCCCGTCGTCGAGCTCGAAGGCCGCGGGCCGACCGCTGGCACCCAGAACGGCGTTGCCGGCGCTCACCGACGCCCCGTACGGAATGCGCGAGAAGAGGCTGTTTGGCACGTCGTAGACGCTGCGCGCCAGGCGAAGCGCGGGCGCGCTGACCGCGAGCTGCAGGCGACTGCCGGCGCGAACGAAGGTGAGGGGCAGCCCCGCCGACGACACCAACGAGCCCTCGAAGACGCGGCCGACATCGAGGCAGCCGCAATCGAGACCGGTGTCCACGTCGGCACCAACCCACGCCAGGTCCCAGGTGCCGACGGCGGGAGCGGCCGAACCCACTGACCTCACCACGTCGAGCGGCACCCGCCCGCAGGTCGCCGACGGCACTACGTGGCGGTCCGGTCGACCCACCAGACCGGGCCCTTCCGTCCAGGTGCCGGGAATCACCGTGTCGGGGAGGAGCTCGTGGCTCAGGTCGGCGCTGAACCAGCGGACGTGGACCGCCCCCGGGGCGCCGTCGATCGCCATCGCGAAGGCATCGAGCACGTCGGAATAGAGCCAGTCGACGGAAGCCGCGTCTGCCAGCTTGTGCGCGGTCGCCTGGGCAGCGTCGTAAGGGACGAAGCCCGAGGCGCTCAGGTGCTCGCGGCTCTGGGTGAAGAGGGCGTCGTGGGCGCGCTGTACGTAAACCCCTCCGCCGTTGACTGGGTTGCCGTCCAGCCCGGTCGTGTCCGTGTACACCAGGTAGTACCAACCGTTGACGTAGGCCACGCTGGGCTGCCCGGCGCCATAGGGGTTGGGCCCCGCCAGAAAATCGCGGGCCGGGACAATCAGCGGCTGGCCGCCGTTCTGCCGCGTCCAAACGAGGCCGTCGGGGCTGGTCGCCACGCCGAGGCGCGTCGTCTCTGGCACGGTGTCGAAGCGCGGGTAGCCGCCGTAGTACATGGTGTACACGCCGTCGACGCGGATGACCGACGGGTCGCAGGTGAGCGCTCCGTCGAAGTCGGCCTGGTTGCCCGTCGGCTGGAAGACGTCGTCGTAGCTGCCGGGCACCGCCGACGCGTGCGCGTGCCACGGGCCCGGCAGGTCGTCGGCCTCGGCGTAGAGTATGTGGTCCCCCGCTACGCCGCCGCACCACCACATGCGGTAGACGCCGTCGTGCATGAGGCTGGGGGCGTAGTCGTAGGACCCACGGACCAGGACCGGCGTGTCGCCGCCGCGGACCGTCCCTGCGGTCGGCTGGCTCTGGCAGCAGTCGGTGGGACAGCTCGCGGGCGTTTCCCCGCAGTCGCAGACGAAGTTGCCGCAGGCGTTGTCGGCATGCTGAGAGCACGCCCCGGTCGAGCAACTGTCCGCCCCGTTGCAGACGTTACCGTCGTCGCACGCCGTGCCGCTCGCGAGGGCGCCGCCGCAACTGGCGCCGTCGGCGCTGAACTGGCAAGAGCCGCAGGGAAGGTGAACGCACCGCCGCGTTCCACACGAGGCGTCGCCGCAGCCGCAGTGGCCCGAGGCGCAGGCTCCGTTTCCGAGGCCCGTACAGCTCACTCCGTCGGCGAGCCCGGGGACACAGGTGCCGCTGCTGCAACTACCACTCGCCGCCCCTCCGCCGGAGTCGCAGGCCGTACCGTCTGGTGCGGCATCGAAGGCGCAGGTCCCCGTCTGGCATCGCGGACTCTGGCAGACCTGGGCAGCGAGGCAGTCGCCGTCGGCGGAGCACGCGCCACCGTCATGAGCGCACGAGCCGCCGTCGCAATTCACGTTGGGCTGGCAGCCACCGTCGATGGCGCAGCCTTCGCGGCAGGTGCCCGCCCGGCAGGTTGCGCCCTCGGGGCAGTCGCTCGACACCGCGCAGTTCCCCGCAGCTGTCGGGACGTTGCAGGCACACGCGGCGAGCAACGCGGCGACAACCGCGACCGCGAAGTGACGTCGGAACATGATCGAAAGGACCGTAGCATGCCGGCTGGGCAGGGCAGTTCGGCGCCGTCTTCACTCCGAGCGCAGCCGACCGAGCGCCCAACGAGCGGCGTTACGGACCCACTCGCTCGCGTCCGAGCAGAGAGGCTCGAGCAGCGCCCGTGCGCTCGGGTCGCGCTCGGCACCGAGCGCGTACAGCGCGTTCCGGCGCAAGCCGTCGAACTGGGCGCGCGCGACGGCCGAGCCCGCCGTCAGCGCCCGATGGGCGGCGCGGTCGATGGCGGCCCAGTCGGACAGCGACAGCGCCGCCAGCGGCCTCGGCGCGAAGCGTGCGTCGGCCAACTTCGGCGAGGCGTTGAGCGGGCACTCGTCCTGGCAGGCGTCGCAGCCGAAGGCGAGGCCGGCGAAGGCGGGGCGCAGCGCCTCGGGAGCTTCCTGACGGTTCTCGATGGTCTGGTAGGACAAGCACAGGCGGGAGTCGACTCGAGCCCCGTCCAGAATGGCTTCCGTCGGGCAGGCGGTGACGCACAGAAAGCACGCGCCGCAGCGGTCGGGCGTCGGCGCTGCGGCGTAGGCATCCACCTCACGGTCGAGCAGCGCCACCGCGAGCACCACCCAGGAACCGAAGCGTTCGGTGATGAAGCAGCCGTTCTTGCCGACGTAACCAAGCCCTGCCTTCGCGGCCCACACCTTCTCCATCACCGGGCCGGTGTCGGTCTCGCCGTAGAGCTTCACATCCGGGAACTCGGCGGTGACTCCCCGCCGGAAGGCCCGAAGCCTGTCCCGGAGCGTGGCGTGGTAGTCGCGCCCGCGCGCGTACCGGGCCACGGGCGACGGCACCGGTCCATCGGGCTGGTAGTAGTTGCAGGCGAGGGCGATGACGGTGCGCGCGCCTGGCTGAACCAGGCCCGGGTCCAGCCGCTGGGCAGCGGTCTCGGCCATCCAGCGCATGTCGGCCGCGAGCCCCCCATCGAGCCAGGGCCTCAACATCTCTGCAGGCAGCGGTTCGGCCCGCGCGAAGCCGCAGAGGTCGAACCCGGCCGCCAGCGCCAGCGCGTGCAACCGGGCCGCGGGCAGCGAGGCCGGCGCTACGGCTTCGGCCGAGCCCAGGGAGTGTCCTTCGTGCCCGCGCGGTGGTTGGCCACCCGGGCCATGGTGAACAGGAGGTCCGACAGGCGGTTCAGGTACACCACCACGGCGGCCTCGACCTTGCCGGCCCGGCACAGTGGCACTACGCGCCGCTCGGCCCGCCGGCACACCGTGCGCGCGAGGTGGAGCGCGGCGGCCGCGCGGGTGCCGTGCGGCAAGATGAAGGTGTTGAGCGGCGGCAGCTCGGCGTCGAAGCCGTCGATGGCCTTCTCCATGTCGGTCGCCCAGGCGGGGTCGACCTTCGGAATCACCCGCTCGGCCTTCGAGCCGGCCGGGGTCGCCAGCACCGAGCCGAGGGTGAAGAGCTGCGCCTGAAGCGTCTCTGCCAGGCCGTCCATCGCGCCCAGCCCCTCGGCCCGGGCGACGCCTAGCACCGCGTTCAGCTCGTCCACCTGACCGTAGGCTTCGACGCGGACGTCTTCCTTGCCCACCCGGCCGCCGCCGAACAGGCTGGTGTCTCCTCTGTCGCCGGTCTTCGTGTAGATGGGGGGCACGGGTACCTCCAAGAGGCTCAGCCTGCTTCCTACCTCGCCCACGCGCCGGTTGCACCGAGACCGCACACCCTTGCGAAGGCGGGCTGGCTGAACCATATTGATTTCATATGGAACAGATTCTGGTGCAAATCCCCGAAAAGTTGTTGCGGGCTCTCGACAGGGTCGCACCGTCGAAGTCGCGCCTGCGCTCTCGATTCATCCGGTTGGCGATCCAACGGGCGATAATGGACTTGCAGGATCTCGAGACGCGGGACGCCTATGTCCGCGCACCGGACGACGAGCCGGCCTGGTTCGATGCCCGTACCTGGGATGAGTGGACGCCGACGGCCGTTCGCAAGGGCACGAGGAAACGAAGGTGAGGCAGTACGAGATTTGGTGGGCTGACCTGCCCGCGCCCGCGGGTCGACGGCCAGTCCTGCTGCTGACGCGCGACTCGGCCTACGAGTACCTGAACACCTTCATCGTCGCGGAAGTCACCAGCCGGGTGCGGCGCATTCCACAGGAAGTCCCGTTGGGTAGGGCCGAAGGCCTGCCGGCGAGCTGCGTCGCGAATCTCGACCGACTGCGCGCGGTACATCGCTCGCTCCTCGGGCAGCGAATCAGCATGCTACAGGGCCGACGCGTCTTGGACGTCAAGCGCGCGCTCGGTCACGCGCTGGGCTGGCCGGAGTTGACCCTCGAGGAGTAGCGCGTTCGCGTGCTAGGTTGAAGCTCCAGTGGCCCCAAGCCTCGAGCTGGTGCAACAGCCCCCGCATGAAGCCCGGCCGCCCCTCGACGAGCCGCGCGGCCGCCAGCGGGCCGTTGGCGAAGCGCCCTCGCCGCTTCCGCAAGAGGCCCAGCGCGCAGAGGGCGTTCAGCAGGCGGTCGGTCGCCCAGGCGTCGCTTCGCAGCGCGCGCGCCAGCTCGGTGGAAGTGCGCTCGCGTTGGCCGAGCGAGGTGAACACCCCGAGCTCGAGCGCGGTGAGAAACGTCCGGCTCGGCTCGAAGCCTGCGGCGAGCTCGACCAGGTCCGACGCCGTCTTGGAACACTTCACGAATGCCCCCCCGCGGAGTCGCGGTCAGATGAGCCGCCGGTACTCCGGGACGTCGAGCTTCCACACCGGCACGCCGCAATACCTCGGCCCCTCGGGGCAGAACGGCGACAGGCCGGCCTCCTTGCGCACCGTGCACGGCGCGGCGATGTGGCGTGCCAGCGCGGGGTGCACCTGGCGAAGCTGCAGCGTCTCTTCGACCGAGGCGCGCCAGATCTCCTCCTGCGCCGTGTAGCAGAGCCGGTGCACCCACTTGTGGTGCAGGTTCAACAGGTCGCCCGACTCGTGGAAGCGAATTGGGAAGGCGTTGGGCAACAGGTACAGCGCCATCTCCTCGGGCACCTTCGCCTCGAGCAGCCGGCCGATGGCCTTCCAGGTGCCTTCCAGACATTGGCGATACTGGTCGTACGCCTCGGGCACGGCTTCGATGAGCTCGGGCACCACCGCGTCCACCTCGCCGGGCACGAAGTGCGTCTGCAGCACCGGGCGTGACGCCGGCGTCATCCGGTGGCGCTGGTCCTGGCTGTCGGCGGTGTGCGACAGCTTCTTCCGGAACGTGTAGTGCGCGTGGGCCAGCGCGCGGGTCAGCTTGCTCACCGTCGTCAGCACCAACGCCTCGCCCAGGTACGGGTTCAGCTTCGGCGAGAGCAGCCGTTCGACGGCCGCTTCGTCGGGAAGCTCGAGCCGCGTCGCTCCCACCACGTCGCGCGCGCCCTGCGCCACCGACGCGATCGCGTTCGCCTTGTAGTCCACCAGCTTCGACCGGTACGGGCCGAGCCCCGCGTCGAATTCCCGCAAGTAGGCGCGCGCCGCCGTGCCGCCCACTCGCAGGCGCCCCAGCTCGGCCAGGCAGCGGTGCTCGAGCGTTTGTTCGAGCGGCAGCGGGTCTTCGATGTGCTCGAAGTACAGCGGGTCGGCGCGGTTGACCTCGGCCACCATCGCCTTCACCAGAAGCAGCGTCTCGGTCGGCACGTCGAGCTGTTGGCACAGCCGGTGGTAGCGGTGCAGCGTCAGGCCCGACACCGTGTGGTACAGGTGCGCGAAGGTGCCGATGGGCAAGACGTAGCGCGCCACTTCCTGCGCCCGCTTCTTGATGGCCAGCGCCCACTTCTCGGGCTGCCGCGCCCGGCCGGGGAAGATGCGGGAGAACTCGGCCGACACCTTCGGCGTCAATAGCTCGATGAGCGCCTGGTAGCACGCGGCCGATTCCTCGACCGCCGCCGCGTAGGTCGCGGCTTCCCGCGCCGGCAGCCTCGGCACCACGACGTTGCCGGGCTTGACCTCGACGTAGCGCTGGCTCACCTGCTCGGAGTTGTAGAAGGGGTGCGCGTGCAGGAAAGACCAGAGGGCCTGCCGGCTGACGCGCTCGATGGCGAACTGGAAGGTCGCGTGCTGCAGCGTGGTGTGGTGGCCGGCGGCGTAGGTTTCCCGGGCGATGCGGTCGCGCAGTTCTCGGGCCTTTTCGTCCTTGGCCACCTCTTCGGTCGAGATGATGCGGCTCGAGTAGCAGGTGCGCGCAGTGGCGACCGAGTTGTCGAACGCCTGGCTGCCGAAGCCGTGGGTGAGCGTCACCTTCGAAGGCGGCGACTCGAAGGGCGAATCGGCGAGGGTGGAGGTGACCATGGCAAATCTCAACGGCAGGGGTAATAGCGGCCCTCGCGCCGCGCGACCTTCGCCTCGGCGGCCAGCTTCGCGAGGATGGCCGCGGCCGAGAGCTCGGCGATGGGGTGCATCGCGATGGGAGTGTCGGCGTAGGCTGCGGCGACGACTTCCACCAGCGTCGCCCCCGAGGCCGACACCGCTTCTAGCACCAGCCGCTCGCGCGCGGCGCGGTGGGCGACGTACTCGGCCAGCTTGCCGGGCCCGTCCGGCATCACCGGCCCGTGGGCCGGGTACAGCGTCCCAACGGGCAGCCTGGCCAACCGGGTGAGCTGGGCGACGTACTCGGCCATGTCGCCGTCGGTCGGGTCGATGACGATGGTGCCGATTCCCGCCACCATGTCTCCCACGACGGCCGCCCTCGACTTCTCGTCCACCAGGCACAGGTGCCCCGGAGCGTGCCCGGGAGTGTGCAGCACCCGGAACCGCATCGGCGGCTCGCCTGCCACCTCCAGCACCTCTCCGTCGAAGAGCCTGCGCGCGGCGGCGAACCCCAGCCGCTCGGCCGTCTTCGCGTGGCACCAGACGGGCAGCCCGAAGCGCTCGGCCACCGCGGCGGCCGCGCCCACGTGGTCCTGGTGGTGGTGGGTGAGCACCACCGCCGACAGGCGCCGACCCTCGGCCTGCAGCTCGGCGAGGAACGAAGCGAATCGCGCCTGCTCGCCGGCGTCGGTGGCCCCGGGGTCGACCAACAGCGCCTCGCCGTTGCCGAGCACGTAGGCGTTGGTGTGGGTCGCTGGCGGAAGCGTCGGCGTCCGCAGCGGAAACAGGAGAATGCCACGCTGAAACTCGATGCGGGTGGCGACATCGCCGGGTGCGTGCGGGGGTTCTTCCATCCGCGCCGCCGCGTCGGCGGCCGAGGTGAAACCGGCCAGGGTGCGAAGCGCATGCAGCGCGGGAGGGTGCAACAGCATCTGCCCGTCGGCCCACCGCTGGAGCGCGTCCTCCGGCCGCACCCACGCCCCTTCGGACAGCTCGCCCGACCAGACCTCTGCCTTCGCGCCGGGCGAGGCCTCGACCAGGAAGAACTGCGCTTCGAAGCGAACCGGCATGAAGGGCGGCGTCACCCAGCGACCGGCGGGCAGGAAGTCCTCTTCCCGCACCCGCAGTCCCCGCTTCGACAGCCCCTCGCCGAAGCCTTCCTTCCCCTCCAGCAGCGCCTGGCGCCAAACGTCGCGCTCGATAGGCTCGGGCGCTTCTCCCCCTTCCACGCAGAGGACTCCCGTCTCCTCGAAGAGCTCGCGCGCGGCGGTGGCGGGAAAAATACTGCCCGACCCTTCGACTCCGCCCACGGGCACGCGGCCGTCCTCGTAGTCCACCGCGCCGCCCGGGAAGGCGTAGAAGCCGGCCGCGAACCGCAAGCGGCTGTCCCGCCGCACCAAGAACACCTCGACGCCGCCGGCCGCCGGCCGCATCAGCACCACCGAGGCCGACGGGCGCGGGACCGCCACCTCGGGCGGCGCCGGCAACCCGCCAATCGCCTCGCTCACCCCGGCCCTCCCGGACCCGACAGGGGCGCGACCGCCTTTCGCGCCTCGCCCAACTGGTCGGGCCGCACGTAGATGCGCGACAGGCGCACCGCCCCGCTGTAGCGCTGGTACAGCGGCGTGTAGCGCGCCACCTCGGTTAACCGCCCGGTCGACGGGTCGCTGATGAACAGCGGCGGCCCGCCCTCTTCCTCGAAGTACTTCGAGAGCACCCCGCGCGACTCGACCGTGAAGTGTTCGACCTGCTTGGCTTCGAGCGCGCGTTCCATCGCAGGCAAGTCGTAGCCTTCATCGCGCTCGGTGAACTGCGCCAACAGCCGGAAGCCCTTGCGCAGGACGATGCGCGCGGCCCAGGGGTTCTTCGAGGCCCGCAACGCCACGGCCAGCGTCACGTCGTCACAGCCGAGGAACGCCTCGGGGTCGGCCGGAATCTCGAACTCGCCCGAGGCCTCGGCGTAGTACCGCCGCAGCATGTGGTCGAAGGCCACCGGAGTGTGGTGGTAGTAGACCGAGACGAACATGTGGTACCGGCTCAGCAGGAAGTCCTCGAAGGCGAAGGCGGCGGCACGGGCGAGCGCCAGGTAGGCCTTGCCGTCCTTCTCGGCGACGCCCAGGTTCTGCACCAGCCAGTCGAGGTCGAACCGGCCGTAGTTGACCCCGGAGTAGAACGAGTCGCGCAACAGGTAGTCCATGCGGTCGGCGTCGAGCTCGCCCGACACCAGCGCCCGCAATAGGGGCGCCCAGTCGACGCCCCGGTGGGTGAAGGGCAGGCCCGCCGGCGGCGTCTGGCCGGTGATGAGCGACACCAGGGCCGATGGTTCGAGCGCGGGGAAGCTGGCGCGGAGCACCGGCGTCAGAGTGCTGTCGAGCAAGATGCGAACCGTGAAGTCCTCGTGGGTCGCCTGCGCCCCGGCGCGCTCGGGCCCCAGCCACGGCGGCAGGCGGAGCGCGGCCCGCGGCGGGGCGATGGCTTCCGACGCGTGCGACAGCGGCATGTGACCGAGGTCGTGGCAGAGCACCG
>JAHFDQ010000351.1 GCA_023248915.1 Archangiaceae bacterium
GCCCGCCGGTCAGGACGGCGAGGTCTTCCATCATCGCCCGACGCCGGTCTCCGAAGCCGGGCGACTTGACCGCCGCGCAGTGCAGGGTGCCGCGCAGCTTGTTCACCACCAGCGTCGCCAGCGCCTCGCCCTCGACCTCCTCGGCGATGACCAGCAGCGGCTGGCCGGTCTTCAGCACGTGCTCGAGCAACGGGAGCATGCCCTCCATGTTCGTCAGCCGCTTGTCGCACAAGAGCACCAGCGCGTCCTCCAGCACGCACTCCATGCGCTCGGGGTCGGTGATGAAGTACGGGGACAGGTAGCCGCGGTCGAACTGCATGCCCTCGACCACCTCGAGGGTGGTCTCGATCCCCTTGGCTTCCTCGACGGTGATGACGCCCTCGGCGCCGACTCTCTCGGTGGCGTCGGCCACCAGCTCTCCAATCACGCCATCGCCGTGCGCCGAGAGCGTGGCCACCTGCGCCCGCTCGCGGCGGGTCTTCACCGGGCGCGAATTCGCCTTGATGGTCTCGATGGCCACCCGGCACCCGCGGTCGAGCCCGCGCTTCAGGTCGATGGCGCTGGCTCCGGCCGCCACGTTGCGCAAGCCCTCGGCGAGAATGCCGTGAGCGAGCAGGGTGGCGGTGGTGGTGCCGTCGCCCACGGCGAGCTGGGTGCGCTCGGCGGGTTCCTTGAGCATCTGGGCGCCGAGGTTCTCTTCGGGGTCCTTGAGCTCGAGCTCCTTGGCGATGGTGACGCCGTCATCGCAGACCAGCGGCCTGCCCCACTTCCGCTCGACCAGCACCGACTTCGACTTGGGGCCGAGCGTGAGCCGGACCGCGTCCGCAAGCTGCGTCGCGCCGCGGAGAATCTTCTGGCGGGCCTCGGACAGGAACAACAGTTGTTTGGCGGGCATGGCGCGCGGGAAAGCAGCGGGCGTGCCAGGCGAGGCGTAACCGCCACCGGTGGCGCGTTCCTGGGGGAGTACCGCCGCTTGCCAGGTCGGGTCGGACCAAGCGCCCGCCGAGCTGCCACTTCACCGCGCAGAATCTGCGGGTTCCTCAATCTCGACGCGCGGCGTCGTCGGCCAGCTTGGCCAGCCCCTTGGCGCCGTCGAAGAACTCGTCGATGGACTGCGACCGGGCCACCCGGAACGCCGGCGGCTTCGTCGAACGGGGGAAGGCCGGCTGGGTGCGGAAGCGCGGAGCGTTGGCCGCTTCGTACAGGCTCGCCGTCCCCACCATCACCACCGCCACCAGGGCCGACACCAGCTTCAGCCGGCGGGTGTTCCAGGCCGAGCAGAAGCCGAGGTGCTTGTACGCGAGCCACCCCAGCACGATGACGGTGACGGCTGTGTCGAAGAGGGGCGCTGCCGGAGGCCAGGACGACGAGAACGCCACGTACCCCTCGACGACCGACCCGACGCCGAGGCCGATGAGCGCGGCAGAAGTCGCCCCGCCGTGCTCGAAAAAATGAAACGTGCGCCGAAGCTGCTTGCTCAAGACCGACCAGAAGCCGGTCCACACCACGACGCCGATGAGCAGCGCCACCGCCTCGAACACCAGCCGGGCCACCTCGGGGTACCGGTAGGCGGACAGGTACTCGTCGGCGAGGAAGGTGCCCGCCGCGGTGAGCGCCAGCGTCGGGAACACCCAACGGCGGCTGAAGACCGAATCCTCCGGAATCAGCACGAGCTGCGAGATGACGGTGCGCTCGAGCGTCTCGGAAGCGCCCCGCACCCGCAAGGTGGTGCCGCCGAGCTTCAGCTTCTCGCGGGCGGACAGGACGACCTCCGACACCTTCGCCCGGGTGCGGTAGTCGAAGATGCCGTTGGCGCTTCGCAGGTCCCTCAGCACCAGGCGGCCGGTCGGGTCGCGCTCGATGCAGGCGTGGTGCGCCGAGACCTCGGGGTCGTCGAGCACCACGGTGTTGTCCACCGCCCGGCCCAGGGTGACGGGAAACTCCTCGAGCCGATAGCGCGCCGGCGCCCGGCCGTCGGCCTCGACCACCTCGAGGACTAGTCCTTCCACTTGACCGCCTCGAGGTAGTGCCGCGCCAGGGCCAGGGCGTTCTCGCTCGAGAAACCCGACAGCACGAGGGTGGTGAGCAGGGCCTCGTCGGCCGACGTCACCGAGCCGGCGCGCAGCACCAGGTCGTACAGCCCGGGCAGCTTCTTGTAGGCGCGCAGGCACAACACCGCGCGAAGCCGGGTGGGGCCGTGCTCGATGAAGCGGGTGCGGCACTGGTACTCGCCCACGTCTTCCTGGCTGGCCTCTACCTCGTCGTACTCGACGCTCTCGGCGAACAGCGACTGCACCAGGGACGCGAACCGAAACGGGCCCAGCTCGGCCGAGGTGACGTGCTGGTGGCGGTACTTCACGAAGCCGGTGCGCTGCGCCTCGGACACGTACACCTCTTCTTCCGAGAAGCAGTAGTAGTCGGTGAGCTGGTAGGGCTTCTTCTCTTCCGAGCCGGCGTCGCCCCAGCACTTGAGCGCGCTCGACCACCGGCCCGGAGCCTGGCGGGCCCCCAGGTCGACCGCGGGCAGCGGCGTGGCGAGCAGGTCTGCGGTGAGGGTTTCCTGGTTCTCGAGCAACTGGTCCTTCGCGCGGACCAGCAGCGTGGCGGTGTTCGTTTCACCCGACACCGCGCGGTCGAGCAGGGCGACGGCGTGCTCGACCGGTACCAGGAAGCCGACCTGGTCTCCCCCCGTCGCGACGTTGACGCCGACCACCGTCCCGTCGGCGGTGACGGTGGGGCCGCCGCTCATGCCCCGGTTGATGGAACCGGTGAAGTGTAGGCGTTCGTACAACGACTCCTGAATCGGCCCGTTGTAGGTGCCCTCGACGATGCTGATGCCCAGGTCGCGCGGGTTGCCGAACGAGTACAGCCGGGTGCCCTGTTCGACCTTCACCGGGGCGATGGCGAAGAAAGCGTCGGGCCGCTCGCTCGACTGCACCAGCGCCAGGTCGTGCACCACGTCGATGTCGAGGACCTTCACCCGCGCCGCCGGCCGGGCTTCCCGCACCAGTTCGGCGGTGAAGCGGTCGGGGTGCTGCACCATCGACGAGACCACGTGGTAGTTGGTGACCAGGCGCCCCTCGGCGTCGACGAAGAAGGCCGACCCGATGGCCGACTTCGTCGCCGAGCTCGCCTCGAGAATCCGAATCTGGGCGACGCGCCCCTTGTACGACTCGAACACCCGCTCGGTCAGCACGCCGGGCGGGGCCGGTTCGGCTTCTGCCACGAGCAGGGCGACCACGAGCGAAGGAAGTCCGAGCATGCCAGCGCCTACGAGGATAGCGCGACCGGCGCCGCCACCGGCACTCCCGACACTCCCGGGCCCTGGTCAGGGGGTGTTCAGCGCGTCGATTTCGGCCTGGGTGACGTTCCACAGCCCACCCATCTGCTTCATGTGCCCGAGGTACGGCGCCTTGTCGTGGCAGGAAGAGCAGACGGCCGAAACCTTGGTGATGCGGCGGAAGTTGGCCTGGTTGGTGACGTCGCCCCAGGTGGACAGGGTGGTGCCGAAGACGTCGTTGGTCTGCGTGTAGGACGAGGTGTAGGTCGCCTTGTCCGGCGACGTCGGAGTGACGTGGCACGCGGCGCAGTTGAAGACTTTTCCGGGGAAGCGGACGTCGCTCAGGTTGGTGTTGCCAATCCAGTACGGCTGCATGCCCAGCGCCTCGGTCGCGTGGATGCGGTGGATGTGGCGCTTGAAGTCGAGCGGTTCTTCGGCCGTTCCCCCGTCGGCCACCTTCTCGGCGGCGTTGGAGTTGTGGCACACCACGCAGGACTCGATGCGGTTGGTGCGGCTCTGACCGTGCACCGACAGGTTCAGGTGGCAGGCGTCGCACTTGGCCACGTCGACCACCGTGCGGCGGGCCTTGGCGGCCGCGTCGGTGATGGCGAAGTACCTGAAGCCGTCTTGAATCGGCACGCGCTCTGTGGGCGTCGCCGCCAGGTCGATGGCCCGGCCGTACAGAATCGCCACCCCAGAGCCGGTGGCGTTGGAGGGCAGGGTGCCGCCGTCCCAGGTCACCTGGAAGAAGCCGCCGTCCAGCGCCGGGACCGAGCCGGTGAGCGCGTTGAGGCTCACCGGCTGAGCCGGCCGGGTGTTGGCGACGCCGTTCGGATTGGAGTAGTCGGCGGTGCTCCAGCCGAGCAGCACCGTCAGCCGGGCGCCGGCATCGGCGGACAGCTCGGGCGTGTTCAGCACGTCCCACGGTGCGCCCCCGTCGGGGTTGCCGACCTGGAACGTCACCGTCGGACTTTGGCCGGGGGCGGTCTGGGTGACGCTGGCGATGCTGAAGACGTAGGGCGCCGGCGGAGCCAGGCTGTTGGCGCCGAAGGTGGTGACCACCGCGTGCACGACGTCGGGGCCGAGCACGGTGCCCGCCGCATGGCAGAGGGCGCAGAGGGCGTCGGTCGCCTGCGGTCCGCCAGGGTGGTTGGTGAACCCGGCGGGAGCCGCGCCCGGGGCGAAGTTGGTGCGGTCGTGGCAAGAGCCGCAGGCCGCCTGGGTCGGCTTGTTCATCCAGTTGGTGAGCGCCGCGCCGGCGTGGCAGGCGCCGCAGTCGGCCGGGCTGCGGGGGAAGCCCACGTCACTGAAGTCGGTCTGGAAGCTGACCCCCAGCGCGTACTTGCCGCCGGCCACCACGCTCGGAAGGTGCTTGCTCATGTGAACCTTGTGGAAGAACACCTTCGCGTCGACGGTGTTGCCGCTCGGGTCGGTGCTGCTCGGGTTGTGGCAGGTGACGCAGTAGTTCACGTCGAGCCGCCGGCCGCCGTGGATGGCGAGCTTCTGGTGGCAGGCGTTGCAGTTGGCCGTCAGCACGTTCTCGCGGGGGTCGGGCGCGACAGGACTACCGGTCGCGGGGTCGAGGTCGAAGGTGGCGTTGAAGGGAGCGACGGGCGTCAGCACCCCGCCGTCTGCCAGGGAGGAATTGAACGCCCCCGGCAGCGGGTGGCCGCCCTGCAGGCCAACCCGGGTGACCGCCGCGTTGTCGTACGGGACGGTTATCTGCGCGTAGCTCGAGCTCACTGCCTGAGGCGCCGACAGGTCGCTGGCGAAGGTGTACGAGTAGTCGCCGCCTCCGAGGTCGGTCAGCGTGCCCAGCGGGGCGCCGGTATACGAAGTCAGGGCCGAGGTTTCGTTGCCCCCGTAGGTGACGTTACCGCCGTCGGCCGACGTCGCCTTTCGGTTGAAGTAGGGGACCCAGTTCTTCACGCCACCGCTGGCCGCGTTCACCAAGCGCGCGAGGTTCAACTGCACCGATTTGATGCCGGTGACGCCGTTGCCGGCGGCGTCTTTCACCGTGAAGGTGACGGTGGGGCTGCCGCCGGTGGTCGCGCCGTTCGGGATGGTGACCGAGGTGATGGTGGCGGTGTTGCGGGCCAGCGCGTTGCCGGCCAGCGCCGCGTGCGCGGCCACGTCGTCGGCAATCTTCGCGTTCGCGTGGCACAGGACGCAGGACTCGGCCGACTGGAGCCCGACGGCCCCTGTACCGGTGGGCCCGGTCGCTCCGGTGGCCCCGGAGGCGCCGGAGGGCCCGGTGGCGCCCGACGCCCCCGTGGCTCCGACAGGGCCGGTGGCTCCTTCAGGGCCGGCGTCTCCTGCGCTGCCCGCTGGGCCGGTGGCGCCCGGAACGCCCGTCTCTCCGGTGGAGCCGATACCGCCGGTCGGACCGGTGGCCCCAGGGGTGCCCGCGGGGCCGGTGGGGCCCGGCACCCCCGGCAGCCCGGCGACGCCGGGTTCTCCCGCGAGCCCCGGGTCTCCCGGGGGGCCGGCGGCGCAAGAGGCGGCCAACATGGCAGTGGCGACCAGTGCGGCGGCGAGCGACCAACTCGGGCGAGTCATGAGGCGTACCTCCAGCGAGGAAGGCCGGCGACATTACACGGAACCCCGAGATTCGGGCTCGTAGAAAACGGCCCTGCTCTCGCCGTTGACGGCGCCGTCGGATCTCGGTCGACTACTCGGGCGGCCGGTCGCTGCCCCGTCGACCCGGGACGCGGCGCTACAGCGTCTTCAGGTACGCCTCGAGCGCTGCCGCCTGAGCGTCGTCGAGGACGGCCCGCTGGTCGTGCTCGGGCACCGTGAACCGGGTGCCGCGCACCACCTCTCGCAGCGAGGCGACCGAGCCGTCGTGCAGGTAAGGTCCCGTGGCGAACACTCCGTGCAGCGACGGAGTGTCGAGCCGCCCCTCGGCGACGTCGAGCCCGTGCAACTGGGCGTCGGTCAACTGGGCGCCCGAGTGGCAGGAAGTGCACCGCTCGGCGAAGAGCCGCTGGCCCTGAAGCACCTCGGGCGTCGCCAGCGCGCGGCTGGGGTTGTCGGGAGGGGACAGCGTCTTCATGTAGCTGGACAGGTCGCCGATTTCGCCGTTGGAAAGCCCCCGGCCGCCCATCTGCGACACCATGACGTGCGAGAGCGCCGGAAGGTCGGCGGTGTCGCCGTTCCAGTGGTAGGGCGCGGTGTCGAGCACGCCCCAGAGCGGCTGGGTGTTGCGGGGAGCCGGCATGGCGGACGGCGTCCACCCGTGGGAAACCCAGTCGCCAGAGGCAGGCAACACCCAGGACAGCCCGTCGGTGCGGCCGTCCGGGTGGCAGCTCGAGCAGGACACGCCGCCGAGCTCGGGGCGCGTCACCCGTGGGTCGACCGCCGAATAGAAGAGCCGCCGGCCGCGCTCGACTTCGGCGGGCAGCGTCGAGCTGGCGAAGGGAATGGATGCGCGAACCACCAGCCGGTGGGCGTTCGAGTCGTTCTCGACCACCGACACCGTGTAGTCGAACGCGTTGTG
>JAHFDQ010000352.1:0-1281 GCA_023248915.1 Archangiaceae bacterium
GCCGGGAGCCTGACGGAAGTCCGGCCTTTGCGGAGGCCGTGCCAACCCCCGCGCCGCGCGTTAATGTCCCCGGCGCTCGAGTTTGCAACCGAGGGGTTCGCCCAAAGCAATGAATCGACTCTCGACCGCCGCGGCCTGCCTGTTGCTAACCGCCGCCCAGGCGATGCCGCGCTCGGCGGGCCTGGGCCAGCCGGCGCTGCCCTTGCCCGAGGGCGGCGCCGAGATCGCGGTCTCGCCCGGGGTTGGCTTCCAGGCGATCAACGGCCCTCCCATTCCCGCCGGGCCCAACGCCTTCAACGTCGCGACCAGCAACACCCTGGCCTTTCCGAGCGCCGAGGCGAATCTCGGGCTCGGCCTCAGCGACCGGCTCGGGCTGAACCTGCACCTGTCGGCGGCCGGCCTCGCCCTTGGCGCGAAGCTGGCCTTCCCCCACTCTCCTCTATCGGTGGCGGTGATGCCCGAGGTGGGGCTGGCGTTCTGGTCGACCGGCACCTCGAGCGTTCACCAGCAGGCCGGGGCCAACGGACAAACCGACACCGGCGGCACGAGCGCCTTCGAGGTGGTGCTGGGAGTCAGGGCGATCGCCTCGCACTCGTCGGGGCTGTACGCCGGCGCCGGCTATTCCTTCCAGCAGATCTCCACCACCCAGACCGGGCCCGGCGCGGGCGGCAAGGGCAAGGTGGACTTCTCGCACGGCATCTCGGCCGCGGTCGGATACGAGCTGGGCAAGGGCGTGCTGAAGATTCGGCCCGAGCTGGCCTTGCTGGGGCTGCCGATGGTGGGCGGGTGGAACCTCGCCGGCGCCAAGTCGACCTGGGCCGGGTCCGGGTCGGAAGTCTTCCTCTTCCCCAACGTCACCTTCGCGTTCGCCGCGGCCCAGCCCGGCCAGCCGACCGCTGCGGGCATGAAGCCCGAAGAGCTCTCGCGGCCGCCGGTCTTCCCGGCCCCCTGACTGGAACTCGCCGATGCCAGACGTCCCCCCTCTCGAAGTCGCCCGCGCGCTCACAGGCAAGCGCGTGCTGTTCACCGGGGCCACCGGCTTCCTGGGCAAGGTCGCGCTGTCGATGCTGCTCGACCGCTACGGCCGCGAGCTGGCGCGGGTGCACGTGCTGGTGCGCAAGGGCTCTTCGCTGTCGTCCGAGGCGCGCTTCTTCGACAAGGTGGCGCAGAGCGAGCCCTTCCAGCCGCTCTGTGACGCCCACGGCGGCGAGGCCCAAGCGCTGGCCTTCCTGCGCGGCAAGTGCGCGGTCATCGACGGCGACGTCACCGACCGCTGGTTCG
>JAHFDQ010000352.1:1291-6754 GCA_023248915.1 Archangiaceae bacterium
CCTGACCGACGAGAAGGTGGCGGCCCTGGTCGGCCAGGTGGACGTAGTCGTCAACTGCGCGGGGCTGGTGTCCTTCAATCCGTCGCTCGAGGTGGGGCTCGACGTCAACACCGTCGGGGTGAAGCACGCGACCGAGCTGTGCCTGAAGCTTGGCGTGCCGCTGGTGCACGTGTCGACCACCTTCGTGGCGGGCAACCGATCGGGGCTGGTCTTCGAGGACGAAGAGGTGCGCGGCTACTTCCCGAAGCGGGGCGAGCTCGACGGCCGCGACTTTTCCCTCGAGCAAGAGCTGGCCGACTGCGCCAAGGTGGTCGCCCGGCTGCGCGAGCGCGCCGACGATCGCACCCTCACCTCGGACTTCCGCCGCCGCGCGCTCGACCGGCTGGCCGAGGAAGGGCGCGACGCGACCGACGACAAGACACTGCGGCTGGCGGTGGGGCGCGAGCGGAAGCTGTGGCTCGCGGGCGAGCTGACCCGCGCCGGCATGGAGAGGGCCCAGCACTGGGGCTGGCCCAACACCTACACGTACACCAAGTCCTTGGGCGAGCAGGTCATCGCGGGGACGCCGGGGCTGTCCTACGCCATCGTCCGCCCGTCGGTGGTCGAGAGCGCGCTGCGCTACCCCTTTCCCGGGTGGAACGAGGGCTTCACCACCTCAGCGCCATTGTCCTTCGCGGGCATCAAGGGCCACCGCGGCATTCCCGCGGGCGAGAAGACGATCCTCGACATCATCCCCTGCGACCTGGTGGCCGGGGCGCTCATCGCCATCACCGCGCGGCTGCTCACCTCACCCGAGCGGCGCGTCTACCAGCTCGCGTCAGGCGACGTGAACCCGTTCATCGCCTCGCGCTCGGTCGAGCTGGTGGGCCTGTACCGCCGGCGCCACTACCGGACCAAGGACTCGGGCAACAAGCTGTGGAACGAGCTGCTGTCGAGGGTCGAGCCGCAGGCGGTGACGAAGCAGGCCTTCGAGCTGCGCTCGGCCCCGATGTTCGTCAAGGGGGCGAAGCTGTTGCAGGGGCTGCTCGACGAGCTGAAGCCGGCGTGGGGGGCTCCGGCGGTGACGGCGATGGTCGAACAGGCGCAAGAAAAGCTCGCCGAAGTCGACGAGCAGGCCACCTCGCTCTCGGGGCTCATCGACCTGTTCCTGCCGTTCATCTGGGAAAACCGGTACGTCTTCCGCTGCGACAACACCCGCTCGGTGTACGCGGCGATGTCGCCGGAGGACCGGGCGAAGATTCCGTGGGACCCCGAAGGGCTCGACTGGCGGCGCTACTTCCTCGAGGTGCACCTGCCGGGCCTCGAGAAGTGGGTGTTCCCCGGTCTGGAGGAAGAGACCGCGCGGCGCAAAGTCATTCACGCCCACCGCGACCTCTTGGAGTTGCTCGAGGCCGCGGTGCACGCCTACCGCCACCGGGTGGCCTTCCGGATGGTCGAGGGCGAGAAGGAAGAGCGCTTCACCTACGGCGAGGTGCACCGGTACGCGGCGCGGGTGGGTTCTTTCCTGATGCACGTGGGGGCGCGCCCCTACGACCGGGTGCTGCTGGTGTCCGAGAACCGGCCCGAGTGGGCGATGAGCTACTTCGGCATCTTGCGCGCCGGGGCGACGGCCGTGCCGGTCGACCCCGAGCTGGCCGAGGCCGAGGTGGTGAACATCGCCCGCCGCGCGAGGGCCACGGTGTGCCTGGTGTCGGAAGAGTCGGCGCGCTCGTTGCCGGGGCTGCATAGGGCCCTGGCCGAGGCGCAGCTTTCCACCCAGGTGCACTCGCTGGCGCAGGCGATGGCCGGAGACGACTCGCAGCCCGACCGCATCGGCCCGGTGAAGAAGAGCGCCGCGGCCGACGACGTGGCGTCGCTCATCTTCACCTCGGGCACCACCGGCCAGCCGAAGGGCGTGATGCTGACCCACCGCAACTTCGCCTCGCTGGTGGCGAAGCTGGCCGGAGCGTTCGACCTGGGCATGGGCGACGGGCTCTTGTCGGTGCTTCCCCTGCACCACACCTTCGAGTTCTCGTGCGGCTTCCTGATGCCGTTCTCGCGCGGCGCGGAGGTCACCTACATCGACGAGTTGACTTCCGACCGGTTGGGCGAGGTCTTCGAGTCGGGCCGCATCACCGCGATGATTGGCGTGCCGGCGCTGTGGCAGCTCTTGCACCGAAAAATCACCCAAGAGCTCGCCACCAAACCCAACCTGGTCGAGCAGGGCATCAAGGCCCTGATGTCGGCGCACGCCGAGCTGCGCGACCGGTCATCGCTGAACCTGGGGAAAATCCTCTTCTGGCCGGTGCACCGGAAGTTCGGCGGCAAGCTGAAGTTCATGGTGTCGGGCGGGTCGGCGTTGCCGGACGAAGTGCACAAGGCCTTCCACGCGCTCGGCTTCGACATCTCGGAAGGGTACGGCCTGACCGAGGCAGCGCCGGTGCTCGCGGTGGCGGAGGTCGAGAACCAGCGCCGGCCCGGCACCGTCGGCCCCGCGCTGCCCGGCATCGAGCTGAAAATCCTCGACCCCGACGCCGACGGCATCGGCGAGGTGTTGGCTCGGGGCCCGAACGTGATGGCCGGCTACTTCGAAGACCGCGAGGCCACCGACGCGGTGCTTCAAGACGGTTGGCTGCGGACCGGCGACATCGGCCGGCTCGACGACGAGGGCCGGCTTTACCTGGTCGGCCGCAAGAAGGACCTCATCATCGACGCCAACGGGAAGAACGTCTTTCCCGACGAGCTGGAAGAGGTCTACGGCGGGCACCCCAACATCAAAGAGCTCTCGGTAGTGGGCCTGCCCGACGAGGCGGGGGGCGAGAAGGTCGCCTGCCTGTGCGTGCCCGACTACAAGGACCGGCCCCGGGACGAGGTGCGGCGCGAGCTGGAAGAGCACTTCCGCGGCCTGTCGCAGGCCATGCCGTTCTACCGGCGGGTGAAGGTGCTTCGCCTCTGGGACGGCGAGCTGGCCCGCACCACCACCCACAAGGTGAAGCGCAAGCTGGTGGTGGAAGAGCTGAAGCGGCTCGAGCGCGTCGCTTCGACGGGGGACAAGGCCCGGGTCGCCGCCCACGCGCCGGGGGGTTCGGTCGCCGAGTGGCTGTTCCCGCTGGTGGCGGAAGTGGCGCAGCGGCCAGTCTCGGACATTCGCCCCGAGGCGCGCCTTTCGGGCGACCTGGGCTTCGACTCGTTGATGCTGACCGAGCTGTCGGTGGCGCTCGAACAGGCGGGAGTGCCGCTGCCGGCGGTGAATGACTTGACGCAACTGGCGACGGTGGACGACCTCCGGAAGGCGCTGGCGGCCGCGGGGCACCGGCCGGCCGGCGAGTCGAGATCGGGCGAGGCGAAGGCGGCGGACGAATCGAAGGAGATTGCGGTGCCCGAGGTGGTGGCGCGCCTCGGCCGCGGCCTGCTCAACGCCGGCCAGCGGATACTCTACAGCAGCGTCTTCGACGTGAAGACGACGGGCAAGGCCTTCATCCCGCAGAACCGGAACTTCGTGGTCATCGCCAACCACACCTGCCACCTCGACATGGGGTTGGTGAAGGTGGTGCTGGGCGACCAGGGCGAGCGGCTGACGGCGCTGGCGGCGCGCGACTACTTCTTCGACACGCCGCTGAAGCGCGCCTACTTCGAGAACTTCACCAACCTCATTCCGATGGACCGCCAGGGCTCGCTGCGCGAGTCGCTGAGGCTGGCGGGCGAGGCGCTGAACCAGGGGTACAACCTGCTCATCTTCCCCGAGGGCACCCGGTCGACGGGCGGCGACCTGCTCGAGTTCAAGAGCACGCTGGGTTACCTCGCCTTGACGTACAAGGTGGACGTGCTGCCCCTGTACCTGAAGGGAACGTACGACGTGCTCCCGAAGGGAGCCATCCTGCCGAAGGGCAAGGACCTCGAGGTGCGCATCGGCCCGGCGCTCGAGTATTCGCGGCTGAAGGCGAAGGTGCAGGGCATGGCCCGGTCCGAGAGCTACCGGTTGGTGGCCCGGCTGGCCGAGGAAGCGGTCCAGGCGTTGAAGGAAGGCCGGGTGTCCTCGCTCGACGCCGACGCCCCTGCGCCCGAGGCCGGAGCGCGAACGCGGAAGAGCTCGGGCCAGGGTGAGTCGTGAGGGTGCTGGTCACCGGAGGAACCGGCTTTCTCGGCGCCCACCTGGTGCCGAAGCTTGTCGAGGCGGGCCACCAGGTGCGAGTGCTGGCGCGGACAGAGGGCGCGGCGCTGCCGCCGGGCGTCGAGAGGGTGAAGGGCGACCTCCGCGACATCGAGTCGGTGAAGCGGGCCGTGGCGGGCATCGACGCGCTCTACCACCTGGCGGGGTTGGTCTCGTTCCGTCCGGAAGACGGCCGGAAGATGTACGAGCTGCACGTGGACTGCACGCGCGAGCTGTTGGCGCGGGTGAAGGAATCGGGGCAGAAGCCGCGCGTGGTGCTCGCGTCCACCTCGGGCACCATCGCGGTGTCGAAGGACGACCGGGTGGGCACCGAGGCCGACGACTACCCGGTGGCGGTGGTGGGGCGGTGGCCGTACTACCTGTCGAAGATCTACGAAGAGAAGCAGACGCTGGAAATCTGCCGGCGGGAAGGTTTCCCCCTGGTGGTGCTGAACCCTTCGCTGCTCTTGGGCCCCGGGGACGACCGGCTGTCGTCGACGTGGATAGTGTCGAAGTTCCTGAACCGGGACATCGCGGCGATGCCGACCGGAGGGCTGTCGTTCGTGGACGTGCGCGACGCTGCCCAGGCGTTCGCCGCCGCGCTCACCGCGGGAGAACCCTACGGCCGGCACCTGATGGGCGTGAACATGCTGCTGTCCGAGCTGTTCGCGAGGCTCGAGCGGCTGACGGGAGTGGCCGCGCCGCGCCTGAAGCTGCCGGCCGGCCTGAACGTGGCGGGGGCGCACCTGCTCGACGGCATCGCCCGCCTGCGCGGGGGGCGTGCGGCGCTCGACCCTCAAGAGGTCGACATCGCCGAGCACTTCTTCTACCTCGACGCGTCGAAGGCCGAGGCCGAGCTGGGCTTCAAGGCGCGCGACGCGCAAGAGACGCTCTTCGACACCGTGCGCTACCTGCTCGACCGGATGCCGCCGGGGAGTCTGCCGGGAGTGAAGGGCAAGCTCGCGGACCTTCGGGCCCCGCGGGCGTAGGTAGAGGAACGAGGACTACTTCGGGGCGAGTGTTCGAAGCCCAATTGGAAGAGCGTCGCGAGGATGTCCGGCCGAGCTCGAATGGACCAAGCCGGGTTGGTCGCCTCCCACTGCGTGGCGAGCAGGTCGAGGAGGAAGGCCGCGCAAGTGAGGTTGCCCACCGGCGTACGGAGCATTTCGACGACCTTGCGCTTGTCTGGCAAACGGCCGCCCCGAGGCCTGACGACACTCAGGAGGGCCGGGGAGGGGATGCGCTCCAGCGCCTCGCGGCTGAGCGCACGCACCGAGCGGTATTCCTTGGCCAGCGCGCTGGCCTCGGTCGTCGCCCGGCATAGACGTAGAGAC
>JAHFDQ010000055.1 GCA_023248915.1 Archangiaceae bacterium
TCGCTGGCCGGCTCGAGGCCGTCGCGAAGCTGCCGCACGTGGGCGAGGTGCGGCGTCGGGGCTTGATGGTGGGCGTCGAGCTGGTGAAGGACATCGCCACCCGGGCCGAGTACCCCTACGCCGACCGGCAGGGCCACCGCGTCTGCCTGGCCGCGAGGAAGAGGGGAGTGCTGCTACGCCCGCTCGGCAACGTGGTGGTGCTGATGCCGCCCCTGTCGCTGACGGTCGCCGAGGCTGAGCTGTTGGGCGATGTCGTGCTCGAGTCGATTGCCGAGGCGTGCGGTCCGTGAGCGCGAGAAGGGCCGCGGAGCCGCCGCGCTTCTTCGTCACCGGCACCGATACCGGCGTCGGCAAGACCGAGGCCTCCTGCGCCCTGTTGTCGCTCTTGGCCGACCGGGGCCTTTCGCCGGCGCCGTTCAAGCCCTACGAGAGCGGCTGTAAGAGCCTCGACCGCCCCGCCGACGCGCTGGCGATGAGAAGCGCCGCGCGAAGCCGCGACGAGCTGTCGACCGTCTGCCCCCACCGCTTCCGGCTGCCGCTCGCGCCGGGAGTCGCCGCGCGCCGGCTGGGGCGGAACCCGCAGCTCTCGGCGACGCTCGAGGCCTTTCGCCGCTTCGACGGCAGGGCGCTCGTCGTCGAAGGAGCCGGAGGGCTGAGAGCGCCGCTCGACATCGAGCTCGAGGTCATCGACCTGGCCGAGCTCTTGCGGCTGCCGGTGCTGCTGGTGGCGCGGGCCGGGCTGGGCACGCTCAACCACACCGCGCTGTCGCTCGAGGCCCTGGCGCGCCGCCGCCTCGACGTGGCCGCCGTGTTGCTGTCGAGGACCACGCGAACCGCCGACCCGTCCGAGCGCGACAACGCCGAGGAGCTACGCCGCCGCCATGGCGTGAAGGTGCTGGGGCCGGTGCCGTTCGTCGCCGACGCCAAGAAGCGCCGGCTCGCGTTCCGGCGCGCGCTTGGCCCGCTACTTGACAAAGAGCGCCGCGACCGCGATGGACAGTCCCGGTAGCGACGTCGGTCGGAGCGCCTCTCCCTGCTTCGCCACCCGCAGCGAACCGTAGGTGCCCGAGGCTGGGTCGGGCCGAGTGTGGACCTCGACCTGCCCATTCTCGATGTCGGCGATCCAGCACTCGGGAACGCCGGCCCGGGCGTAGATGCGGCTCTTGACCCGGCGATCCGTCGACCCGGAGCTGTCCGCAACCTCCACCACCAACAGCGCGGTGCGCGGATGGCGCGGGCTGCGTTCTTCCTCTTCGCGGGTGACCACGGCGACGTCCGGTTCGGGCTCGCTGTCCGCGAGTGTCAAAGGCCCCTGAACCCGGACCCAGAACTCGTCACCGAGCCCCTTGGTCAGGAAGCGGTTGAGCACGTCGATGAGCCGCATGTGCGACCTGCCCTGCGGAGTCATCTGAACCACCATCCCCTCTAACAACTCGAGATGGTCATCTTCGCTGAAGACTCCGACATCGATGATGCGGTGCCATTCGTCGACGCTGAAGCGCTTGAGCGGGTAGGGCGGGGCGTCGGACAGCTCGCTCGGTTCCATCGGCGACCTCTGCCAGGAAGGTACCGTCCGCCCAGGGGCGCGTCCAGTGGGGCTGGGACAAGCCCTGTCTTCCGTAGATTCGGAAGGTACGGCGCAAGCGCTCATAGCATGGGGAACTTCACGTGACCCACGCAACCCGGTCGCCCTGGCGAAACCATGAAGTCAGGCCTCGTGTCCCGAAGGACGCCGACGGACGGTCAGGGTCCCCGAGCAGGCGGGCGAAGCCGGCGCGCCAGCGCGGTCAGGGCGAGGAGACCCCAGAGTCCGAAGCCCGTGCCGCCCGGCGACTGGCAGTCGCAGCCCAGGACATAAGTCTTCTTCTCCGGGAAGGTGATGTCGAAGCGCGCGCTGGTGATGTCGGCCATGCCCGCGGCCGAGGCCCTCAGCGTGTAACCCACCCCGGCCCTGTCGATGGACAAGTCCGCGAAGGACGCTACGCCGGCCGCTGCGCTCACCGGGTTCGTGCCGGAGAGGATTCCTCCCCCGGGGTTGGCTCCAATGGCCAGGCCAATGCTGACGTTGGAGGAGGTCACCGTGTTGCCCGAGGAGTCCTGCACCGCGATGCTCGGGGCAATAGCCGTCCCGGCCGTGGCGGAAGCGGGCTGCACGGAAAATGCCAGCTTCGCCGCCGCCCCGGTGAAAATGTCGAAGCCGGCGCTGGTGGCTCCAGTGAGCCCTCCGGAGGCGGCCGTCAGCGTGTAGCCGACTCCTGTCTTGTTCAAGGACAGGTTGGTGAAGGTGGCAACTCCAGCCACCGCGACCTGCGTCACCGTCCCACTCAAGGTGCCGCCCGCGGGGTTGGCGCCAATGGACAACGCGATGCTGGCGGTGGAGGAGGCGATGGTGTTGCCCAGGCTGTCCTGCACCGTTGTCTGCACCGCCGGGGAAATGCTGCTGCCGGCGGTGGTACTTGAGGGCGCGACGGTGAAGGCCAGCTTCGCTGCGGGCCCCGCATTGATGTCGAAGGAGGCGCTCGCGTCGCCTGTGAGTCCCGGGGCGGAGGCACTCAGCACGTAGCCCGAGGCGGCCTTGTCAATTGCGAGGTTGCTGAAGGTGGCGACGCCGGCGACGGCGCTCTTCGGGTTGGTACCCGACAGAACTCCGCCGCCCGGGTTATTGGAGAAGTCCAACGTGATGCCGGCGGTGGAAGTAGTCACTGGGTTGCCGAAGGCGTCCTCCACCGTCACCTGCAGCGCCGGCGCGATGGTTGCGCCAGCCGTGGCGGTACTGGGTTGCACGGTGAAGGCCAGCTGGGTGGCCGCGCCGGGGTTGACGTCGAAGCTGACGCTGGTGGCTCCGGTGAGGCCTCCCGAGGAGGCCGTCAAGGTGTAGCCGGTGCCCACCTTGTCAACGGAGAGATCGCCGAAGGAGGCGACTCCCAGGACGACGCTCGTCGGGTTTGTGCCCGACAGGATGCCTCCCCCTGGGTTGTTGCCAATCGCCAGGGTGATGCTCGCCGCCGACACAGTCACCGTGTTGCCGAAGATGTCCTGCACCGAGACGGTTGGAGCTATCGCCGCCCCGGCGCTGGCGGTGGCCGGCTGGGTGGTAAAGGCCAGCTTGTTGGCTGCCCCGGGCACGATGTTGAAGCCGCCACTGCTTGCGCCCGTGAGGCCTCCGGACGAGGCTGTGAGGGTGTAGCCCACCCCCGTCTTGTTTAGGGACAGGCCAGCAAAGGTGGCGACTCCCGCCACCGCACTTTGCGTGACTGTCCCAGAGAGGGTTCCGCTTCCCGGGTTGGTGCCTATTGCCACGGTAATGTTGGCCGTCGAAGAGGTAACCGTGTTGCCCTGGCTGTCCTGCACCGCTACCTGCATGGCCGGGGCGATGCCAACGCCCACAGTTGTGTTGGACGGTTGGACGGTGAAGGCCAGCTTGGAAGGTGCGCCGACCGTGATGTCGAAGTTGATGCTGGAGGCGCCGGTGAGGCCTCCCGAGGCGGCCGTCAGGGTGTAGTTGGTGCCCACCCTGTCGAGCGCGAGGTTGGAGAAGGTGGCCACGCCAGCCACCGCACTCTTCGGGTTGGTGCCGGAGAGAGTGCTTCCGCCCGGGTTGGCGCCAATGGCGAGAATAATGCTGGCCGTGGACGTCGTCACCGTGCTGCCAAGGGCGTCCTCCACCGTCACCTGGACGGCGGGGGCAATGGAGGCGCCCGCCACGGCATTCGTCGGGTTGACGGCGAAGGCCAGTTTTGCGGCCGGCCCCACTGCCGACTTGAAGGCCGCAATCATGCCCGTCCAGCCGCTGGCGGGGTTTTGCGTGAAGCGGATTGTCTGCGCGCCGGCCACGGCCTGGACGGCGTACTCCATCCAGTCACCGTTTATGATCGAATCAACTCCCGTGAAGGGAGCGTCCGCCGAGATGATCATGCCTGCTCCGGTGCCCGACACGCCGATGAGCAAGTCCCCATCATTCGTCGTGGTGAGACCTGGATCGTTGATGTTGGTTCCAGTTCCAGCCGACGAGCGACCGACATCGTTTTCCAAGGGACTGCTTGCAGCCACCCCGACGAACTCGGCCGCCCAGGCGTCAGTCGCGCTGGCTCCTGTCACCGTAGCGGTAACGGACTTGCTGGCATTCGCTGGCGCCTGGGCCAGGTAGAAGATCCAAGATTTGTCGTAGGTGCTGACCGCCGAGGGGGAATTCGGCGTCATGGTGTAGGCATTGCTGTTTGCGTCCGTCACGGTCGCTGACGTGCCACCAGTCGATGTCAGTCCAACAGCGACGAAGTTCCCCGCCGTTGGATTGCTGGGGAGAGTAATGGTGATGGAACCGCTGCCTGCCTTCTGTGCGCTGGCGACCTGTCCAGGGAGCGGAGCAATGGCCCACGCGGCGGATGGGAGAGCGAGAACGCCGAGCAGCGCGGCGAAAACGCGTCTCCCTGATTGGAACTCGTCCCCTGTGCTTCTCCCCGACTTCGTGGGGTCTGCCGACGACGAGCGAAGAGCAGAGTGCATGCGGAACGTTTAGCGGACAATGACGACTAACCTAGGAGATTCGAACCTTGGTTGCCAACGGTTGGGGTTCCTGTCACCACCGGGGGCAGCAGACCACCCGGTCTCTTCGAGACAGTTCTTCGCCCGAGCCGTCAGCGCACGAGGCGCAGGGCCGTTCAGCTGGCGGTGACCTTCGGTTGTTCTCCGTCTCAGCTTGCCCGAGGGAGAAGAATCGGCGTTCATCACGACTCTAGATGACCGAGAGACTCGCCAAGGCAACTGCTGTCGCCCCCGCCGACCGCTGCGTCGAATGCGGCGCGGATTCCTCCGGCCCCCTCTGCTCCCACTGCGGCGCGGCGTCAGCCCCCGGCGGCCTTCGGACGGTGAAGGTTCTGTCGAAGCGCCCCTACGGGCGCACCTACCTGTGCGAGGACGCGAACGGCGCGAAGGTCGCGGTCAAAGAGGTGTGCCTCTCGCTCGTCCCCGAGGTCGCCCAAATCGAGGCGCTGGACGCCGAGGCCGAGATTCTCAAGCAGCTCTCGCACCCCTGCATCCCGCAATTCATCCGTGCCTTCCGCGAGGGCGACGGCAGGGCGACGCGCCTGTACCTCGTCTCGAGCTACGTGCCGGGGCGGACGCTCGACCAGGCCCAGAAGTCGCGGCGGTTCTCCGAGCACGAAGCCCGCCTGCTCGCCCGCGGTCTGCTCGAGGTCCTCGAGTACATTCACGGCCTGTCACCGAAGCTGCTCCACCTCGACCTTCGGCCCGAGAACATCGTGCTGAGGGACGACGGAAAGGTGTCCCTGATCGGCTTCGGAGCTGCGGGCGACCTCATCGCCCAGGAGCGCAAGCGCGCGGGCGTCTCGCTGCTGCCTCCCTACGCGCCCGAGGAACTCCGGCGCGGCGAGCCCTCTGAGGCCACGGACCTGTTCCTCCTCGGCGCCACGCTCGTCCAGGTCCTGAGCCGCAGGAGCCCCGAGGAGCTTCTCCCCGAGAGCGGGGCGCCCAAGCTGAAGGGGTCCGTCAACGTCTCGCCCGAGTTTCTCGGCTTCCTGGAGGCGCTGGTCGCCCCGCACGCCAGCCATCGCCCGCCCAGCGCGCGCGCTGCTCTCGAGCTGCTCAAGGCCATCATGCCCGCCCCGCCGCGCCCGATACGACGGCGGCGGTTTCTCTTCCCGGTGGCGCTGCTCTGCACGGCGCTCTCGGCGTTCGCCCTCGGCCGAGCGACCGCGCCGTCGAGAGTCATCACCATCGAGCGCCCGACCCCCGCCGTCGCGACCACGGTTTGGCGACCGGCGGCTCCGGTGGTGCCGGTGGTACGCGACATTCAGTCCGAGGAGGAAGGGCTTCGCCTGGGTTCAGTGCGAGGCAAGTACCGCAAGCTGCTTCGGAAGATTTCGGTCCCCCAGGACCTTTCACGCTATCCCCAGGGTTACGTCGACTATGGGCGCTACACCGGCTCGAGCTGGGCCGGTTACTCGAACCTCCCGCCCGGTTACTGGGTGTACGTCCACCCCAACTGGTACATCTTCGAGCAGCAGGTGGACGCTCGCCCGCTCGCGCCGAGAGCCTGGGGGCCGGAGCAGGCGACGGGCGCGCCCGACACTCTGCGCGCGGGGGACATCATGACGGCCTGGGCTTCCCATTCCCCCGACCAGCAGGCCGAGTGGCTGCGCCTGGATTACGCAAAGCCGGTCAACGTCCGCCGAGTAGCCGTGTACGAGACGTACAACCCCGGCGCGCTGAACCGCGTCACTGCGACCACCGAGGACGGACGAGAGGTCACGCTCTGGGAAGGGACGGACCCCACGACCCCGGGCAGCGGCAAAGGGGTCAGCCAGCTCGAGGTCAAGGACCCGGTGCTCACCCAGAGCATCACGCTGCACCTGGACTCACCGCGGGTGATGGGCTGGAACGAGATCGACGCGGTGAGCCTCGAGGACGCGCAGGGCGAAGTCCATTGGGCGACGGGCGCCCACGCCAGCTCGACCTACGCCGACAAATAGCTGGGCGTCGAGGTCTCGCCCCGTCAGGTCCCGAAGATGATGGCGAGCGAACCGAGGCCGACCAGGGCGAGAAACGCGAGGCCAGCCAGGACGAACTGGCTGTACCCGAGCGCCAGGCCCAGGTTGGCGAGCATTTCGCCGTCCAGCCTTCCGCCCGAGGTCCGAATTTCCCGCCGCGCCGCGTGGCCCGTCGCCACCGCCACGATGGCGCCGACCACCGGCAGCGTGACGTAGCTCAACAGCCCGAAGACCAGGCTACCACCGCGGTCGTGCAGGTCGGGGTCGCCGCCCCGGCCGGCCGCGACACGGCCACGGGCACTCCCACGATGGCCGGCAGCGCCGCCACTTCCGCTCTGGGAGCCATCACCTTCTGGCCTTCGGGAGTCACCGCTCCACACCCCACGCAGAACAACCTCCCGGGGCTCAACAGGGCGTCGCAGGTCTGGCAGTGCATGGTCGCTCCTCTCGACGTCGAGGTCCGCGCGAGCCTTCGCGGCGATTGCCTCCGATCGACGGATAGATCAACTTTTCGCGATCGACCGCCGCGAATTGGACGGCCCTCGTGATCCGCGCGACAACCTCTCGCGCATGGCAGAGATCATCGACCTATCGCTCCTCACCGATGCCAAGCGTTACTTCCACAAGCTGCTCGACGCGCGGGGGGTGTCCTACTTCCTCCGCAAGGACGGGCACCGCCTCTTCCAGATAGAGCAGTCGAAGGTGGAAATGGTGGTGCGCACCGCCGCCCGCGCCCGGCCGCCTCACATGCGCCGCCCGCCCAACTGCGCGGTCGACCATGCGCGCAAAGAGATTCGGCGCGAGCTGATTCGCCGGGTGGTGCAGGCGATGCTTCAAACAGGGCTGTAGCCCGCTACAGTCGCCGGGGTGCAAGCCTTCTCGCGCCGCACCGCCTGGGACCGGCGGCCGGCCCTCGACTCCGCTCGGGGCTGAACGGATGGGTTAGGCCTGCGCCAGCATCGCGGTCCAGACCGCTTCGCCTTCGGTCGGGTCGGCGAAGCGCGCCCGGTACTCGAAGCTGTCGCCCTTCGGCGCGCACGAGAGCACGTCCGCCCGGGCGCGAACCGAGGCTCCGTCGTCCTTCACCAGGACGGCCACCTTCGCTTCGTCCAGCCGCGACGGGACGATGAAGCGGGCTCCGCCGCGCGACAGGTCGCCCTGGACGTAGCGGGCCGCCCCTTCCGAGAACACCACCTCGAACGCGCAGTCGATTCTCAGCGAGCGCCGGGCGTTCGCGCTGCGGTCCTCCGGGTAGAACGCCGGCGGCCAGTTCGGGTCCTGGATGTAGCCCTTGTGGACTCCGTAGCTGGGCGAGAAGCGGGCGCGGACCGTGCGCGCCTTGAAAGTACGGTCACTTGCGCCTGCGGCTTTCGAGATTGCGTCGTACATGTAAATCCCCTTTGTGCGGAAACGTAGTCAAAATCCCTCCATCGGCCGGTCGGAGTCAAGGCAGGGGCGCCGAAGGCGTTCGGCGCTATACCTTCGCCCCTCGGCGGGAGGCCGCGATGGAACACCGGCGATTGGGGAGAAGTGGGCTGAAGGTCTCGTCGCTGTGCCTGGGCGCCATGACTTTCGGCGAGTCGGGCAACTTCATGAAGGGCGTCACCTCGACCGATGACGAGGCGCGGCGCGTGCTCGACCGGGCCCTCGACGCGGGCGTGGACTTCATCGACACCGCGAACCTCTACGGCGAGGGACGGTCCGAGACGCTGCTGGGAGAGTGGCTGGGGCCGCGCCGAAAGGGGTTGGTGCTCGCCACCAAGTGCCGCTTCCCCACCGGGCCGGGGCCGATGGACCAGGGGCTGTCGCGGCGCCACATTCTTCAGGCCTGCGACGATTCGTTGCGGCGCCTGCGCACCGAGTGGATAGACCTTTACCAGGTGCACATGCAGGACGGCTCGACGGACATCGAAGAGACGCTGCGCGCGCTCGACGACCTGGTTCACGCGGGGAAGGTCCGCTACGTCGGCTGCTCGAACTACACCGGGTACCGGCTGACCGAGTCGCTGTGGGTCGCCGACCGGCGCAACCTCTCGCGCTTCGAGTCGATGCAGTTGCAGTGGTCGCTCGTCGAGCGCGGCGCCGAGCGCGAGATGGTGCCGCCGTGCCGCGCCTTCGGGCTGGGCATTCTCGTCTGGAGCCCGCTCGGGCGCGGCCTGCTCTCGGGCAAGTACCGCCGCGGTCAGGCCCCGCCGAAGGGAACCCGCCTCGCCGAGTGGAAGGACACCTACGGCAGGTACGACGTCGAGCAGACCTGGCGCGCGGTCGAGGCCGCCGAGAAGGTGGCGCGCGACGTCGGCTCGACGCCAGCCCGGGTCGCCCTGGCGTGGTTGCTCGCCAAGCCCGGAGTGTCTTCCGTCATCGTCGGCGCACGCGACACCCGGCAGCTCGACGACAACCTGGGCGCTACCGCGGTGAAGCTGTCCGCGGCGCAGATGGACGCGCTCGACAAGGCCTCGGCGCCGAGCTGGGGCTACCCGTACGAGTTCATCGGTTCGCGCGAGCCGTGGTGAACGCGTCAGGGCGTGTCGAGCACCTTCACCGACAGGAACGTCTCGGCGTCGGCGCTTATCTGCCACAGCTCGATGGGCGCCGCCGTGTCGCCCGTGGCCGAATCGAAGTCGAGGTGGCCGCTGGCGCCTTCGACGTTCACCCCGTCGCCCCCGGCGAGCGCCGTCATCGCGGCGCCCAGTTGGTCCGGCGCGAGCGGGTAGGGGCTTCCGGCGGCGAGGTGGGAAAGGCCTCCGGCGAGCCCCGGCCCATCCACCGCGCCTGAGCCGTCACTGCCCGCCGCCCAGGCCGCGGCCAGCGCCACCACCGTCATCGCGTCGTAGCTGTTCGCCGTGAAGGGCACGCTCGACGGGTCGGACGCGTACTTCGCCTTGAAGCGGTCGCGGAAGCCCGGAAACGCCGAGCCCTTCGCCTGCGCCGGCGCGGTGCCGTAGGCGAGGGTGATCTCGTTCGACGCCAGCGCGGTCAGCAGCGTCGGGCCCTTTGCTGAATCGGTGAAGAACCAGCGGTGACCCTGCGCCTTGGTGAGGACCGGCTTCGCCAGCGCCGCGGCCAAGACTCGCAGCGCGTCGTCCCCGCCGGCCACCAGCACCGTCACTTGGGGCGCGAAGTCGGACAAGTCTTTCACCGCCGCCGCCACGGTCCCGCCCGGCGTGAAGGCGAAGCCCCGCGCCGTCTTGCCCGGCACCGCCCCATAGGCGTCGAGGACCGCCTGCTGCAGCCCCTTCCCGTACGCGTCGTCGGTGTAAGCGACGCCCAGCCGGGTGGTGGCTCCGAAGGCAGGCTCGGAGAGCAGGAAGGCCGAGAGGGCCTTGCCCTGCAGCGCGTCCGAGGGAGCCGTCCGCCAGACGAGCCCGACGGGCCCGCCGTTGGCGTCGTCGAGCGCGGTGAGCTCGGGGCCGGTCGAGGTGGCCGTCATCAGGAGCACGTCGTGGGGCACCGACACCGTCGCGGCCGCCAGCGTCTGCGCGTTCCCCGACGTGAACACGGCCGGAACCCGCACCTGCTCGGTGAGCCAGGTCGTTTGCTCGGCCGCCTTCGAGTCGTCGCCGCCCGACCGGCACAGGTAGAGCGCCAGGGGACGTCCCCCCACGCCTCCACGGTGGTTGACCTCGTCGAGCGCCAGCACGAGGGCGTTCAACCGCTGCTTCTCGGCCTCGTCCGCGCCGCCGTCGAGCGCCCCATTCGGGGGCAGCGGCAGCGTCGCGCCGAAGGGTATGCGGTTCGTCTTGTCGGTGGCGCCGAAGGTCGACTCGCAACCGGCGGGAGCGGCGACGCAGTACCGCTCGGCACAGACGCGGCCCGTGGGGCAGTCGGCGTCGGTGGTGCATTCACGAAAGCCCTGCGCGACGGTGAGGCTGCAGCCGGTCAGCGCAGGCACCGAAAGCGCCCAGATTCCCAGGGTCACCGCGCGCTCCATCAGAAGCTCACCGAGACGCCCGCTCCGAGGGGTGCCACCGAAACCGTCACCGCCACCGGCTTCTCGGGCGCATCGCGGCTCTGCCGCCAAGCGTACGCAGCCCCGGCCGCGGCGGCGATGGCCACTCCGGCTCCCACGTCGGCCAGGACGGCCTGGCGCTGGGTGGCGGTCTCCTGCCGGCGCTTCGAGGCGACGTCGGGCGCGGTGGTGAAGGCGTTCTTCGATGAAAGGGCGTTGAGGGCGAAGACGAGGCTCATTCCCACACCGGCGACAGCCGTGCCCGCGCAGACCTTGGCGATGAGTCGGGGCCGGTCGTGCTCGCGCGCACGCGTCTCGGCTGCGGCCTGCTGTTCGGCTTCACGCGCCTGCTGCTGGGCGCGCGCCGCCTCGGACTCGGTCCGGGCCTTTGCCTCGGCCGCCCGTCGCTCGTCCTCGACGCGCTTCTGCTCGGCTTCGGCGGCCTTCCGGGCGGCCTCTTCCTTCGCCACCAGGGGCCGGAGCCGGTCCATCACCTGGCTCGCCTTGTGCGCCAGGGCCGCGTCCGCCTGCGGCGAGGCAAGGTAGCGCCCGTAGAGTTCGAAGGCGACGACGAGGTCGCCCGCCCGTTCGCTGGCCCGCGCCAGGGCGAAGAGCAGCTTCGGGCTCGGGTCGAGCTCGTAGGCGCGGCGGAGCGCGTCGGCCGCCTCGCGGACCTTGCCCTCGGTCGAGAGCTTCTCGGCCTGGGCCGCCAACTGAGGAGCGGTGTCGCCGCCCGCCGTCGCGCCGAGTGCCATCGACGCGACCAGCAGCCCCACACCCGCCATCCGCACTCTGCGCATGGCCGCGCACCCTAGCGCCGATTTTCGCGCCGGTCAGCCGCGAGCGGCCGAGCGAGAGTCGCACGTCTCACTAGAGCGCCCGGCGCCGTGCGCGTCTGGGGCCACCGGGCAGCCCCCCCGGTCGCTTCGCAAAGGTGCCCTGTTTTGGCCGAGAAACTTCTCGGAAATCCAGTGTCGCACGCCAACCGGAGGCGCCTGAAGTCGCGGAGTTGCGAGGCACTCGGCGCCCGATTTCCGAGAAGTTTCTCGGCCAAAACAGGGCACCTAAATCGAGCGGCCCGGCCGGGCGTCAGCGCAACTGCTCGAGCGCTTCCCGGGCGGCGTTGCGCGAGTTGCACCCGAAGATGGGGATGTCGTTCTCGCCGGGGCCTCCGTGCTCGACCAGCGCCTCGAGCTTGCCGCGCGCCTTGGCGGTCTTCAGCTCGCCCAGGGCCTGGGCGGCGTAGGCGCGAACCCGGCACTTCGGGTGGTCGAGCAGGGCGATGAGGCGCGAGACCGCGTCGGCGTTGCCGGCTTGGGCAGCTTCGCGGTACCGGTAGGCGGCGCCGCCTAAGTCGCCTTCGGCCTCTTCGAGCCGGCCGGAGTAGTACTTCGACTCGCCGGGGTCTTTCAGCGCGTCGATGAGCTTCTGGGCGGCTTCCACCTTCGCCGGCCTCTCGCTGGCCGAGGCGCTCTCGACCTCGCGGAGCGCGGCGTCCACCTTCGAGCCGCCAGAGAGGACAAAGGCGGCGGCGCCAAGCACCAGCAGCGCGCCCGCGGCGCCGAGGAGGGGCCTCCGGTACGCGGCCAGGGTGCGTCCGCGGGCCGCGCTCGCGGCGCCGGCGAGGGCGGCCGAAGTCGCGTCGACCAACTGCCCGCCGAGAACCACAGCCTTGGCTGCGAAGTCGTCACGCACCCTCGACAGCCCCAGGTTGCCGTACGGTGGCATCGCCCCGTCCACGGCAGCTCCGTCGACCGGCGCCTCGACCCGGTACGGCGCCTTGGGCACCTTGAAGACCTTCACCTTGCCCGGAATGCCCTTCAGCTCGAAGGCGCCGACCTCGGCCGACGGCACCTCGGCCTTATTCATCGAGAGGTAGACGGCTTCGGTGAAGTAGACCTCGCCCGCGTCGGTGACGCCCTCGACGCGCGCCGCGATGTTGACCGGTTCGCCGAAGACGTCGCCCTTCTCGACGCGCACCTCGCCGACGTTGACGGCGACGCGCACCTCGATGCGATCGGCCTCGACCGCCTGGCGGTTGTGTTGCCAGAGCCGGTCCTGGATGGCGACTCCCGAGAGCACCGCCTGGGTCGGCGACTCGAACGTGACCAGGAAGGCGTCGCCGATGGACTTGATGATGTGCCCGCCGAACGCCTTGAACAGCGGGACCAGCAGCTCGGAGTGCGCGGCCAACAGCCGCTCGTTCTGCTCGAGCGTCTGGGCGGAAGTGCGCTGGGTGAAGCCCTTGATGTCGGTGAAGACGATGGCGAGGTTGGCGGTCTTCACGCGGGCCCGAGTGTAGAGCCTCCGCCGATTGCCGCAATAGCCAGCGTGCTCGCCGGAAGGGGTTGGCGCCGCCCCTACGGTGCCGCGGCGGCCGGCCTCTGCGAAAGCCCCGCGTCCCCGAAGAGCTGCGCTTCGGTTCCCGCCCACAGCTGAGCCGGGCTGATGCGCGGGCCGCCGAGCCGCTCAGTGACTTCGAGGATTGTCTCCGCCGCAGACGAGGTGAGGTACCCGTGGGTCCGGCGATTGGCGCGGAAGTGGTTTCCGTGGGTGAGGATGAACAGGTCGACCTGGTCGTATTCGCGGGTCGCCTCGTCGAGCGCCTCACGCAGGGCCTCGCCCTTCACCGTCAGGGCCGTCTCGGTCAGGTACCAGTGCTTGTCGTACCCGGACTTCAGGAACGGCACCGTGAAGCCTTCCGAGCCCCATTGCTGGTACGCCGGCACCTCATCGCGCACCGCGACGGCCGCGACACGCGCCTTCCCGACAGGGGAAGCGCTGGGCCTTTCGCAGGCGCTGAGCGCCAGCACGGCGGCGAGAGCGGCGAGGCGGGGCATTAGCAGCACGACCCCCGGCAGCCCCGGCGTGCGCAACGAATCGGCGGGTTCAGCGCGCCCGCGATAACAGCAGATGGCGCTGAAACGAGAGCGCCTCGGGCAGGCGGTCGCCCAGGTCGGCGAAGAATGGGGCGAGCGACTCGAGGTCGGCCCGCAGTTCATCGTCGCGGACGGCCATCGCCTGCTCCACCCGCTCGGGCGCGATGTCCAGGCCGGTCAGGTCGAGCTGGCCCGGGTGCGGCACCCAGCCGAACGGCGTCTCGCGCGCGTTCAGCGTGCCGGCGACGCGGTCGATGATCCACTTCAGCACGCGCATGTTCTCGCCGTAGCCCGGCCAGAGGAGGGCGCCCTCCTTGTCGCGGCGGAACCAGTTCACCTGGAAGATCTTCGGAGGGGCGACCATGCGGCGCTGCATGTCCAGCCAGTGCTGCATGTAGTCGCCGACGTTGTAGCCGCAGAACGGGCGCATCGCCATCGGGTCGCGGCGCAGCTCGCCCAGCTTGCCGCCCGCGGCGGCCGTCGTCTCCGACGCCATCGTCGCGCCGAGGAAGACGCCGTGCGCCCAGTTGAAGGACTGCAACACCAGCGGCACCGTCGAGCTGCGCCGCCCGCCGAAGATGAGCGCCGAGATGGGCACGCCGTGCGGGTCGTCGAGATGCGGCGAGCAGGCCGGGTTGTTGCTCGCCGCCACGGTGAACCGGCTGTTCGGCTGGGCTGCCTTCTCCGGCGACCCCTTCTTCCAGGGGCGGCCCTGCCAGTCGATGAGCTCGTCGGGAGGGTCGCCGTCCATGCCTTCCCACCAGACGCCGCCTTCCTTCGTCATCGCCACGTTGGTGAACAGGGCGTCATGCGAGACCGACTTCATCGCGTTGGGGTTCGACTTCAGGCTGGTGCCCGGCGCCACGCCGAAGTAGCCGCGCTCGGGGTTCACCGCCCAGAGCTTCCCGTCGGGCCGCACGTGCAGCCAGGCGATGTCGTCTCCCACCGTCCAGAGCTTCCAGCCCTTGAACCGGGCGGGCGGCACCATCATCGCGAAGTTGGTTTTTCCACAGGCCGAGGGGAACGCGGCCGCCACGTAGGTGGTGCGGCCCTCGGGGTCTTCGGCGCCTAGAATCAGCATGTGCTCGGCCAGCCACCCCTCGCGGCGGCCCAGGTAGCTGGCGATGCGCAGCGCCAGGCACTTCTTTCCGAGCAGCGCGTTGCCGCCGTAGCCCGACCCGAAGGACCAGACCGCGTTGTCCTCGGGGAAGTGGCAGATGAAGCGCCGCTCGGGGGACAGGTCGCCGGTGCAGTGCAGGCCGTGGTTGAAGTCGGCCGAGCTGCCCAAGGCCTCGAGCGCCTCGCTGCCCATGCGCGTCATCAGGCGCATGCTGAGCGCCACGTAGACGCTGTCGGTTAGCTCGACGCCCACCTTCGCGAACTCGGAACCCGGAGGGCCCATCACGTACGGGATGACGTAGAGGGTTCGCCCGCGCATCGACCCGTCGAAGAGCTTGCCCAGCTTGGCGTAGGCCTCGGCCGGGCTCATCCAGTTGTTGGTGGGGCCCGCGTCGGCCTGGTTCTTCGAGCAGATGAAGGTGAGCTGTTCGCTCCGCGCGACGTCGTTGGGGTTGGACCGGTGCAGGAAGCTGTTCGGGTACTGGGCGGGGTCGAGCGGTAGCAGCACGCCGGAAGAGACCGCGAGCGCGGTGAGCCTCTGGCGCTCTCCTTCCGAGCCGTCGCACCAGTGCACCCGGTCGGGTTTGCAAAGCCGCGCCAGCTCGTCGACCCACGACGTCAGGTGGGGGTTCTGCAGCTTCGATTCGGACACCGGTGCCTCCCGATTCGCCATGAGCCCTGCTTCTCCTAACCGTGAAATTAGAACCTAACCGCGCCGTAGGCATCGAAAGAGTCGCGGTGCTTCGCCGCGGGAGGAGCCTTCCGATGAACGCCACGCTGAATTCCGACGCCGAACCGTCGCTGAAGCCGCTGTTCGGTCCCGCCCGCGCCATCCCCCGCAGGCTGGGGGCTGAAATCATCCTGGTGGGCGGCGTGGTTGCGGCCTGGGTGGCCCTCCTGGCCGCGCTGGTGGTGTCGTGGAACAGCGGAGGCGTGCAGTGACCTCAGCCTGATTGCCGAGGGGTCGGCCGACCGACCGGCTTTCCGGGCCGCTACCCGAGCTTGCGCTTGGACGGGCCCGTCCCCACCCTCTAACCACCGGGAGCGGTCGGTGGGGGGCTCGGATGGGCGCACCGGACAGAGTCCGGTGGAACCTGCTGGCGGCGCCGCCTGCGCGCTGGGCCCTTCGCTCGCCGCTCTTCCCCGTCGCGTTGCAAGCCGTCGCCTTAGCGGCGCTCTGTCTGCTCGCGGCCAATGGGCTCAGCGGCGGGTCGGCGAGCGCGGCCGAGTTGCTCGTCCTGCGCAGGGCAAACCTCACCACCCTCGTCGTCTGGGGGCTGTGGTGGCCGGCGATGATCGCCGTCGCCCTGACGCTCGGCCGGCTCTGGTGCATGGTCTGCCCGCTCGAGCTGGCGAATCGGCTGGGCGAAACTGTGGCGCGACGGCTGGGGAAGAGGCGCGCCCGAATGCCCGGGCCGTTCCGGGAAGGGTGGTCGGCGCTCGCCGTCTACGTGAGCCTGCAGGTGCTCACCGCCGGAGTGGCGATGGATAGCTCACCGCGCGCCACCGGGCTGCTCTTGCCCGTGCTCGTCGGGCTCGCGGTGGGCGCCGGCCTGCTTTTCCGCTCACCGCGCTCGTTCTGCCGGGCGCTGTGCCCGGCCTCTCCCCTGCTCGCGGTCTACAGCCGCTTCACTCCGGTGCAGCTCGACGTGGCCAAGCCGGAGGTGTGCGCCCACTGCAAGTCGAAGGACTGCGTCCGGACGGACCTGCGCCACCGCTTCGACGGCCGAAGCTGCCCGTCCGCGTTGCGCCCGTACGAGCGCCGCCAGCTCGACGGCTGCGTGGCCTGCCTGCAGTGCGCGAAGGTGTGTCCGAAGCAGAACGTCGCCCTGGGCCTGGTGCACCGGTCGGCGCCGTCTCGGAAGCTGGAACGTCTCGCGCCCTTCACCGCGGCCTACCTCGCCGTCGACACCGGCTTCGTCGCAAACGAAATCATCGAAGACGTCCCGTGGCTCGAAGGGCCGTTCCATTTCGTGCCCGGTGTCTTGACGGGCGTGTTGCCCCATTTCGGGTCCGGCTGGCTCGAGGCGCTCTGGTTCCTGGCGCTGTTCCCGGCGCTCTTGTGGGGGACGGTGGCGGTCCTCGCCTACGCGCGCGGGCACTGCGGGCCGCTCGGAAGCCTGCTCGTGTCGGCGACCACCGCCGCCGCGCCGGTCATCGCGCTCGCCCACCTGGCGAAGGCGGTGAACAAGGCGGCCGGTTGGAGCGCCTGGCTTCCGGCGGCGCTCGCCAATCCCTCGGGGCGAAGCGCGCTCGTCGGCGAGGTCGCGGCGCGCCCGCCGGTGACGGCGGTCTGGGTTGTCGGAGCGCTGGCGCTCGCGGTGGCGGCGGCATTCTGCGCGGGTAGCTGGAGGCGGTCCGCCTGGATGCGGGAGTGATCTTCTTGTCGTAGCGGGTGCCTCGACGGGGGGCCTGCGTCAGGTCGGCGACGAACGCGGCCGGTACCCCTGCCGCGCGCGGCCGGCGGTGCTTACCCATCGCGCGGAGGACAAGCCCGTGCCGACTAAATCAACGTGGGTGGCCGTGGTGTGCCTGGCGTTCCTCGGGTGCCGCGACAAGCAGGTGAAGCCGGTGGACGACGGGGACCGCGAGGGCGGCCATGTCGCGGGGGTACCCACTCCGGCGCTGCCGGAGACGACCGACGCCGCCGCCGACGCGGGCGTCCCGGCGACCGTGGTCGAGTCCTGCCCGCCGAACTGCCCGCCGCTTCACGCGGTGGCGCGCTCCCGCAAGTCCTGGGTGAACCCCATCCCCGGCGAGAACGCCAAGCCGGGCGAACCCAACTGGCGCACGCTGCGCGTGGCCAATAACGGCGAGATTGAGCTCTACGCGACCACCGAAGCGGCCGAGGCGGGCGACGCCGTCGGGGTGCGCGTCTCGACCGACACTCCGCAGGACGTCACCGTCGACGTGCTGCGCATCGGCTGGTACGGCGGCGCCGGGGCGCGAAAGGTGTTCACCGGCGGGCCGTACAAGGCCGGCACCCAGCCCGCATGCCCGATGGAACCGTCGAGCGGCCTCATCGAGTGTCCCTGGACCGACACCTTCACGCTCAAGGTCGGCCCCGATTGGGTGTCGGGCATGTACCTCGTCAAGGTCAAGCGCGGCGACGGCTTCGCGAGGTGGAC
>JAHFDQ010000353.1 GCA_023248915.1 Archangiaceae bacterium
GCAGGTGCTGGGCGACCGCGAGAACCCCGGGGCGCGCAGCGCGGCGGCCGAGGCGCTGGTGTGCCTGGGCCCGGCCGCGGTCGGGGCGGTGGTGGCGCTGCTCTCCCACGCCGACCCCGACCAGCGCCGGTACGCGGCCGGAATCCTCGGCGAGCTGCGCGATGAGCAGGCGTCGGCGTCGCTGTGCGACGCGCTCGAGGACGACGACGCCAACGTCCGGGTGGCCGCGGCCGAGGCGCTCGGCCGGGGTGGAGGAGAGCCCTCGGCGCGCGCTCTCGAACGGGCGCTGCGCCGGCCCGAGCCGCTGCTCCAGCTCTCGGTGCTCGAGGCGCTCCTTTCGCTGAAGCGGCCGCCTCCGCTGCCCGTGCTGGTGCCCTTCCTCGACGACAAGGCGCTGCGCCGCACCGCCTACCGCCTGCTCGGGCTGGTCGGCCAGCCTGCGGCGACCGAGCTCATCTGCCGCGGCCTCGGGTCGGACGAGCGGCCGGTGCGTGAGGCGGCGCTGGCGGCCTTGGGCCTCTTGAAGACGCGCGCCGAGGCCGGGCGCCGCGCCGAGCTCGAGGCCGGGGTGCGGTCGGCTTTGCGCAAGGTGCGGTCCATCAACGAGGTACTGGCCAAGGCGCTGGTGAGCGACGACGCGGCGGTCCGGAAGGGGACGCTCTACGCCGCCGGCGCGCTGAAGGACTCGACTCTCGCCTTCTTGATGGCCGAGGCCGCCCAAGATCCGCTGCTCGCCGACGAGGCGATTCGGGCCCTCGCCCTCTTGGGGACGGCGGCGGCGCACGGGCTGCTGGCTCAGCTCGACCGGCTGTCGCTGCCGGCGCGGGTGGCCGCTGCCGAAGCCGCAGTGGCGGTCGCCGACCCTTCCCTGTACGAGCCCCTGGCGCGGCTGGCCGTCACCGGCGAGCCCGAGCTTCGAGCGTTGGCCATCCGGGCCATCGGCCGCACCCGGTCGCCCCGCGCGGTCGAGGTGTTGGTGCCGCTCTTGTCCGACCCCGAGGTGGCCGGCTTCGCGGCCAAGGCGCTGGAAGCGCTGGGCGAGACGTTCCGGGCGCCGGTGCGCGAAGCGCTCGAGGCGACGGTGGTGGCCAATCCGACTCCGGCGGGGGTGCTCGCGCTCGCCCGGGTGGGCGGCGCCGCGGCGCTCCCGCTCTTGCGGCAGACGGCACGGCACCCCGAGCCCGAGGTGCGGGCCGCCTCGGCCGAGGCCTCGTGCGACGTCGGGGGAGAAGGCAGCCTCGAGATCGCCCGCGTCGCCCTGTCCGACGAGTCGCCGGCGGTGCGCCGGGCGGCGGCGCGGGCGCTGGGTGGCTTCTCGCCCGAAGCCGCCGGTCCCCTGCTGAAGGTCGCGCTCGCCGACGATGAAGTTCCGGTGCGGGCCGCGGCGGTCGAGGCCGTGGGCCGGTGCGGCGCGGTCGCGCTGGCGGCCGACCTCGACCGGCTGGTGGCCTCTTCGGACGGGCTACTGGCTCTCCAGGCAGTGCGTTCGCTGGCCCGGTTGGGCCGGCTGGGGCCGGCGACGTTCCTCGCCGCCGCGGGCCACCCCGACGCCGAGGTGGTGAAGGAGGCCCTGGCGGCCGGCGCGACGCTGGACGAGGGAGTCGAGGTGGCCCTGTCGCTGCTCGAGCACGCCCGCTGGGACGTCCGCGCCGCGGCGGCGCGCCTCTTGGGATCGTCGGGCAGTTCGGACTGCCGGCTCGCGGTCGAGGCCGCGCACTCGCGCGAGGCCGACCCGTTGGCGCGCGAGGCGCTCGGCGACGCCGCGGCGCTGCTGGCTCGGAGGTAGGGTGGCGTCGGCCGACCCCGATCGCCCCGAGATGACGCCGGAGGAGTTCCGGCTCTTGCGCGAGCTGGTCTACGCGCACAGCGGCATCCTCGTCCGCGACGACCTGAAGTTCGTGATGGAGCGGCGGCTCTGGCCGAGGCTCGAGGCGCTCGGGTTGGCCGGGTACGCGGCCTACTACCAGTACCTCCGCTACGACGAAGGCCGCGCCGCCGAGCTGGAGGCCTCGGTCGAGGCGCTCGCCACCCACGAGACCTACTTCTTCCGCGAACCGCTGCAGCTCGAGGCGTTCGCCGGCGAGCTGTTGCCGCTCCTCCACGTACGCAACGGGCGCCAGAAGCGGCTGCGCCTTTGGAGCGCCGGCTGCTCGTCGGGTGAAGAGGCCTACACCCTGGCGATGCTGGTGCAGGACGCCCGGCTCTTCGACGGGTGGGACGTCGAGGTGCTGGGCACCGACCTGTCGCGCCGGGTGCTGGCGGCGGCGCGCCGGGCGGAGTACGGCCCGTCGGCCCTGCGCGCGGCGCCGCCCGAGGCGCTCTCGCGCCACTTCGACCCGGCGGGTCCCGGACGCTTCCGGGTGAAGGACGGCGTGCGCGCGGCCGTCGCCTTCGGCCACCTGAACCTGCTCGACCCCAACCAGGGTCAGCTCGTGCCGCGCATGGACGCCATCTTCTGCCGCAACGTGATGATCTACTTCGACCTGGCCGCGCGGAAGCGCGCGCTGAAACTCTTCCACGACACGCTGGTGGACGGCGGCTACCTCTTGCTCGGCCACTCCGAGAGCCTGATCAACGTCACCGCGGACTTCGAGCTGGTTCACCTGAAAACTGACCTCGTCTACCGCCGGCCGACGCGAAGGGGCGGCGAGCCCTGAAGGCCCGGGCCCGCATCGGCGTGCTGGTGGTGGACGACTCGGCGGCCAATCGCCGCGCGCTCACCCAGATGCTCGAGTCTGCCCCGGACATCGAGGTGCTCGACCGGGCAGGCGACGGCGACGAGGGACTGCGGAAAGCGGCCGACCTGAAGCCCGACGTCATCACCCTCGACCTCGAGATGCCTGGGCTGGACGGCTTCGCTTTCCTGCGCCTGTTGATGGCGCGCACTCCGACCCCGGTCATCGTGGTGTCGTCGTACGCGCACAAGTCCGATGTCTTCAAGGCGCTCGAGCTCGGGGCGTTCGACTTCATCGCCAAGCCGGGCAAGGTCGGGAAGGAACAGTTGGCGGCGCTGCAAGCGGAGCTGCTCGACAAGGTCCGCTCGGTGCGGCAGGTGCGGGGGACCGCGAAGCGCAAGGACGCGGTCGCCGTGGCCCCGCCCGAGCCGGGGGTCGCGCGGGTGGTTGCGGTGGCGGCGTCGACCGGCGGCCCGCCGGCGGTGCAGCGGCTGCTCGAGGCCTTGTCGGGCCATCCGGTGTGCGTGCTCGTTTCTCAACACATGCCGCCGCGCTTCACCCGGGCCTTCGCCGACCGGTTGAACCGCATTGGCCACTTCGCGGTGTCCGAGGCGAAGGAAGGCGACGCCCTTCGTTCCGGGCACGCCTACGTGGCCCCCGGTGGCAAGCACCTGCGGCTCGTCGGCGTCGGAACCCAGGCTCGGTTGCACCTGGCCACCCCCGTCGCCAGCGACAAGCACGCGCCGTCGGCGGACCAGCTCTTCGAGAGCGTCGCCGTGGCGTTAGGGGCGCGGGCGCTGGCGGTCGTCTTGACGGGCATGGGGGCCGATGGCGCCCGGGGGGCGCTGGCGGTCGCCCGCGCCGGAGGCACCGTCTGGGCGGAGTCCACAGAGACGGCGGTCATCTACGGCATGCCGAAAGAGCCGGTCGCGGCCGGGGGAGTGAAGGAAGAGCTTCCCCTGCACGAGATCGGCCCCGCCATCGCCAGAGAGCTCGCAAAGAAGCGGTAGCTCGTGCGCTCCATCGATACGCGGGGTAGGTGGAGGTGCTACTTTCGATCGCCATGGCGAAGCAGATTCGAGCGCTGGTGGTGGACGACTCGGTGGCGATGCGGCGCAGCCTGATGTTCGCGCTCCAGAGGCTCGGTAATGTCGCTTGCGTCGAGGCACAGGACGGGGCCGAGGCGCTGAAGCAGCTCGGCGCGGGCGCGTTCGACGTGGTGCTGACCGACATCAACATGCCGGTGCTCGACGGGCTGAAGCTGATAGGGCACATCCGCCAGAGGGCCGAGCCCCGGGTGCCCATCGTGGTGATCTCGACCGAAGCCGCCGAGGCCGACCGGGCGAAGGCCCTGAGCCTCGGCGCCGACGCCTACCTGGTGAAGCCGGTGAAGGCGGAGAGCGTGATGGCGATGGTGAAGGAACTCTTGCGGCTCGGCTGACTAGGGGGGGCCCGGTGCGAAAGGCATGAACGCGAAGCTCGTTGCGCTGCTCGCCGCGGTGGGCGTCGTCGCGCCCGTCGGCGCCGCGCCCGTCATCGCCGTGGGCGAGGCCTGGCCGTCCAAGGTGTCCCGGGTCGGAGACCGGGTCGAGTACACATACGACTTGGCCGAGCTGAAGGCAGGGCAGGGCGCACCCGACGTGGTGGCCGAGCACGGCGCCGAGATCGTCAGCGCGTTCTTGAAGGCTCTGCCCCGCGAGGCGAAGGTGATCGCCCGACTGGGTGCGGCGTCGATCACGCTCTCGGCCGAGCCCGAGCTCGAGCGCGCCGCGCTGACCCCCTCGTTCGCGGCCACGCCCTCCACGCCCCTGGCTGCCCGGTCGGCGTTCGAAGCTCCGGCGGCTCAAGGCCAACCGCCCAAGGTGCTCCCGTCGGTCGACCTGGCGCTCTGGAAGGCCCGCGCGGTCGAGGACGGCGCCCTGATGGCCGTCGAGCTGGCTGCCGAGGCAGGCAAGCTGGGCCTTCCGATGGGCCGACATGAGCTCTGGCAGAAGGTGTTCGACAAGGCGATCGCGCGGGCTGCTTCCGAGCAGGGCGACCCCCGCGAAGGGGCGCTCACCCTGGCGGCCCGGCTGGGCGCGGCGCACTGCCTCGACGTGCAGAACCTTCCGGCTCACCTCAAGGTTCCCCCCGACCTGGCCAAGCGCGTCGCCGCCGACGTGGAGGCGTTGAGGGCCGCGGGCGTGCGGCTGATTCCCCAGGGGCCATGGCTGTGGACTTCCGAATTGCGCTGCCTGTACCTGCGCGACCGCGTGCTCGCCGAACCCCTGCCGCTCAGCCGGGGCGGCACCGCGGCGATGCTGACGCTCCTCGCCATCTTCGACGGCGACCCGAAGCTGGCGAAGGGCTACGAGGCATTGGCTGGGCTGCGCGCCGCGCTCTACGGGGTGCCCGCCGAAGACCTGTGGCCGAAGTACCGGGCGGCTGCGGAAGGCGAGGGGCTCGAGGGCTCGCTCGAGGACCTGGGCGGGTTTCTCGGCCGCCTGGCCTCGCAGGGCATCGCCCCCGACGCGCCTCGCCCGCCGCTCGCGCCCGACGCCGACTCGCCCATCAAGCGCTTCCTCGCGGGCCTGACCGGGTCCGAACGCTCGAACGCAATGGACGAGCTCGCGCTCGGGCTCCAGGACGGGCGGGTGCTGCTGCGCCCGACCGAGAAGGACCCGTGGGATCTGTTCCGCGCCGCGGCCCGGGTGCCGCTGTTGCGCCCTGAGACTGACGGCGGCCTGAAGGGGGCGCTCGTCGTCGATGCGGCCTACCGAGCGCGGCTGGTGGCAACCTTCCTCGCCCTGCGCGGAGCCCACCACGAGGGTCGGGACGAGGCCAGGCCGGAGGAAGGGCCAGAGGAGAGCGGGCACCCCTCGCTGCGGGTGCGCCTGCGGGTGCCGCCCGTCCTCGAGATTGAACCGCTGCCGGCGGCCTACGGCCAGGCGGTGACTTCGCTCAAGCGGCTGGAGGCGGTTCTGGGCGCGACCCCCAAGGCGCTCGCGCTGTCGGGGGTTTCTCCCGACGGGGGCCGGCGTCCCGGTACGCTCCGAACCGAGATTGCCCAGACGCGGGCCTGGCTGCGTGGGCTCGAGCTGATCGCCACGGGCTCGGCCGGAGCCGGCGCCAAGGCCGAGGCTGCGGGAGAGGACGGGGCGGCGATCGCCGCGGCGAAGAGGCTGCTTGCGGGCTGGCGCAGCGATGCAGACCTCGCTCGCGACGCGCGGGGCCTGGAGTCCGCGGTCTCGACGGCCGGCGGTGCGGTGTCGTACTCGGGCGTCTTCGGCATCGGCCGGCGCGAGCTTCAGGTGGGCTTTGCCCGCCCGCCGGAAATGCAGGTGGTCGGCCACTCCGGCGACTCGAGCCCGTTCGTCGCCGACGCCTCCGCGCCGCGGAAATACCTGGTGCCGGTGCTGGTGACGGGGAGCGCGGTGCCGGCGCGCGGCAGCCCAGGGCCAGCGCGCTGGGGCGACCTCGCCGCGCCCGACCACGCCCGGTTTCGGGCGCTGTGCGACCGCGAGAAGAGGCAGCGCGACGCCATCGAGGCCGCGTTGCCGGATGCTTTCGGGTCCGCGGCTCAGTAGAAACGCTGTTGGCTCTGTACCGACTCCCGGGGCCCGGCCTTCCTCAGCGGGCGGCGTGTCGGTCCTACCGCGCTCGCGACTCCGTTCGACTCCTGGGCGTGGGCAGGTATGAAGAACGGGGCTTCTTCTTGCGAGCCGCCCCCGGGCGGTCGGTTTTCGAGGCTCTGGCCGAAGCCATGCCGCACTTCCGATTTCTCCCTCTGAAGAAAACGGAGTCTGGGTGCAAAAAGGCCAGAGCCTCGGAATCGACGTCCCGGGCCCGAGTCCATCGACCCCGAAGCACGGTTTGGTTAGGTTGACGCTCCGGCCATGGCGGCATCCATTCATCCACAGACCTCGGGTGGCACCCCAACTCCGAATGCCCGGTCGGTGCACGCGCTCCTGACCCCGTCGGCCCGCTACTTCGCGGTGGTGGTCATGGCGGTGTCGGCTTTCTTCCCGGTTCACGGCCTCGGCTTCGATCTCTTCCTTGTGCACTCGTTCACGGGCCTGCCTTGT
>JAHFDQ010000354.1:0-5104 GCA_023248915.1 Archangiaceae bacterium
GGGCTTCGGCGGTTTTGTCATGCCCTCCAGAATCACGTTTTCATACCGCTCGTCGATCCCCTCGGCCAAGTGATCGCCACGCCTCGGGTTTTCCCATCCCCGTTAACCGGACGCGCATGCGGCCTGCTCAGTCAGGGCGATGGCTGCGACCGGTAGGTCGCTGGAGTAGAGCCGTTCGAGCGCTCCACCCGCACGCGGCACGCGCACCAGAGTGCAACAGTCGCTCAGTCCGTAGATCGAGCCCGAGTCGGCGGCGAGTGCTCGTAGTAAAGGAGCTTCGGCAGCAAGTTGAGCGGCATCTTTGCTGGCGCCTGGAGATCTCATCAGTTTTCCAGCCTGGGTCGTCCAGAACACTTCACCTCGGGATACCAGAAGGCTGGCAATACCGTCCGGCACTGCTGCAACGAGCGTTGGCTCGCCCCCCTTCGTGGAACAGGAGAAGATCGCCTCGCCCTTTCCGCTGTACTCGCGCCAATACATCTCTGGTCCGGCAACAACGAGGTCGAACGTTATGCGTTTGGGAACCAGAACTTGGATGCTGCCGCCGGACAGCGGGACCGCCGAGATGCCATCCTCGCCGATCCAGTAGGCGCGGTCCGCGTCGATGGCGAACCATGAAGCTCCTATGTCTCCCACTTGGGCGAGCATGGTTGGCTTTCCGCCCGCCCTCGGGACGCTCCAGATTGCCGCGATCTGCTTTCGCTCGCGCTTTTGCTCGTCGTAGTAGCTGCCGGTGGTGGTCCGCCAGTAGACGCGCCGCTGGTCAATCACGAGGGCCTTCGCCCACGGAGAGAACACCAAGCGCGATGGCGATCCCTTCGCGAGTCGGCTCTGCATGATGGCGTTGCCGGTTATCCAAAAAATGCTCGCTGCATCGGCGGCAACGGCTTGAGGGTCGAACTGCTTCGACGCGATAGTGCGCTGCGGGCCCGGTGTGCTCGTGAGCAACAGAACGGCAGCGGTGCTCCACACCATAGCGGCGATCATCATGGACTCCGATTGTGCTGCTGGATCGCAACGGTATCCAGACTCCATGCACGCGGCCGCATGCCGTTGTTAAGCACCTCAACCCGCGTAGCAGCGGTGATTTCCGGCTCGTTCAATCTTTGATCCTCGAAGACGCTGCCACCGGAGCCATACCTGATTTTTCTTCCATGGAGTAGACCGGATCGACGGTTGCCGTGCCGCAACCGTGGTGAAGGTTGGCACTGGGAGGAGCGACATGTTGAAGAGACCGGCCAAGCGCCAGCAGAGCCCTTGGCTCATCCACTTTTTCCAACGTGCTCGTGTCGAAGATTCCGCCCAGACCGTTCCAGCGCGTGAGTACCTCGAACGCTGCCCAGCTTCCGTCAGGGCAAAGTTGTTGGCCGTGGTGAAGGCGGTCGCCGATGCGCCCCCACCCATGTTCAGCGGAGGGGGCAAGTGGGAGGCAATGCACGACGAGATGGCGGGCTTCTACGAAATCCGCGCTGATGGGCCGCAACGCCGTCACTACAGGCTGTTTTGCGTGCTGGAGCGTGATGGTGCCCAGCTTGGTCTCGACGGGCCAAGCCTCGTGTTGATCACCGGCATGGACAAGGGGTTCAGGACCACCTTCACCAAGGCTGACTACGAAGCAGTTCGGAAACTCGGCGAGGAGTACCGGAGCCGGAATCCAAGAAGCGTGGTCGAATAATCCGTCAGCGTTGACGAACCTGACGTGCCGCAGCGACTCGGCGAGCTTCCCTTCGACCAGTCCCACGAGCCGAGTTGGGGACCAACTCCAGGTGGTAACCCAGCGTGGTCACCAACTTCAGCACCGTGTCCATCGTGGGATTCGAGTCCTCAGCAGTGAATAGACGCCGCAGGATCTCGGGCTTGGCTTGAATCTTTCGAGCGAGTTCAGCCTTGCTCATGCCGCTCAGCATGCGGGCCTCATCCAGCGCCCGAACGAGCTTGTCGGTGGCGTCGATCTCAGCACGGGCCTTTTTGTACTCAGCGGCGAACTTCCTGTCCTTCATCTGCTGCGCGAAGAACTGGTCAAAACCCGTCTTGGACTTGTGCTTGGTCGGCATCGCCCCCCCGTGTAACCTATATGCTACGCAGCCGGGAGCCTCTGCGCAAGGGCTTGCCGGTCACCCGTGCAATGCCGCGTGGCACCAGCAGTAATCTTGGTGGGTAGAGGTCCTCCATGAAGCCCACCGTCTACCCGATTCCGAAGCCGGCAACGTCCTTGCCGATTAAGCCCATAGCGCCACCAGTACCACCCAAACCACCCTCGCCCCCGACGGGTCCCCAGCCGCAGACGCCTCCGAAGCCACCGACGCCGCCCCAGGGACCATCAGCCCCTTCGCGAGGTGGCCCTTGAAGCCGAACTCCAGCAGGACATTCCGCACCAGCGACCGAGAAGCCGTCGCCCGTGAGTGGCGGCAGAGTGGCCTCTCTCAGGAAGCGTTTGCCGCGAGATGGGGCATCGCACCTCGAACGCTGCGCCTGTGGCTGAAGAGGTTCTCTCCTGCGGCGCCACCGGTCGAAAGACTCCGCGAGATCATCACCGATGCCCAGCGAGCTTTGGAGCGGCTGGGCGCCGATCTCGATCACACGCCCAACTCACCGCCGCCCGCGCCATGCCCACCGGCCATGCCTGCCGTGGATGCTCAGGAACCTGCCGGTCGGCAGAAGTTCTCGTGGGATTGATCGACTGCCTTCTGATACGCCGGCTGTACGCCAGAGCCCGGACGCGTCCGGACGTTCCCGAACACTTCCTGCCATACTTTCCAGGATCTTGCGTGCAACCAGGCGTACTCACGAACCATCGCCACGCCTTAGGAAACCGTCGCTCTATCCAGCTGAGCTACGGGGCCGAAAACGGGGGGGGGTATAGCACATCAATACTCCAGGTAGACCTTGGTCCCGACGACGTACAGGAGCCCGGGGCGCGTGCCGAGCATGACCGGTTCCCAGTAGGTCGCGGTAGGGGCCGAGACGGTTTTCACCGGGGCCCACCCGGACGAGCACAGGCCGCTCGTGTCCCTCTTCATCAGCTCGAGACCGGTCGCCACCTTACGGGCCCCGAGAATCATCGCCCCGTCGAAAGCCGGCGCCACACGTAGCCCCTGAGCCACCGGCGCGAGCTCGACCGAGCTCGTACCCGCGCCGATTCCGGGTTTCCAGCATTCGAGCTTGCGATTCACCCCATCGGCCGCGTCGGAGACAGTGGCAGTGCCGACCGAGCTCACCGCGACCGAAAGCTTCGGGACTGCCGCGGACCCACCCACTGTTCTCGGCGGCCAGGACGGACTGGGTTGGAAGCCGCACGCACCGCTCGCGCCACAGAGCATCAGCGAGCTGGCGAGCTCTCCGTTGGACCGTTCTTCGACCAGCAGCCAGGACCGCCAGGCGGCCGGCGCCGCACCCGATTGCTGCGGCCCGACGAAGACCGACGTGGGAGCAAACCCGGCGGAGAGCGCGGTGGCGGGGTTGCCCGACCGGGTGTACCGCTCGAGCGCGGTGCGTACGAAGCCGAAGGGTTCGCTCGCCGTGGACTCGGACGGCGACGCTTCAGCGGGGATGGCCACTTTCACGCTGGAGTCGGTCTGCGGGCCCGGCACGCCGGTCGCCATCCAGGTGCCGCCGCGGGCCACGACGCCGGCCGAACCGACTACCGAGCTGTTCAGCGCCACGCGTCGGTACGGGTCGAGGTGACCCGACACCGTGCGCGAAGAAGTCATCCGCAGGCGTGCTGGCGCGGTCGAGTAGATCGCCGAGCTCGTGACGTAGCTGGTCACGGCGCCGGTCGCCGGCGAGATCTCGCCGACGACTGTCTTGCGCGAGCCCATGTCCTTGCACAGCACCTGGCCCGCGCAGTTCGGCGCAACCGCCACCTCGGCGGCGAACCACAGTGCTCCGTCTTCGTCCGCCGAGGCCGTGAACCCGGTGACGTTGCCCAGCGCGGCGACATCGGCAACGAGCCCGGGCGCGGGAAGTCGCACGGGGGTCGCGAACCGCCAAGCGCGGGAGTCGGAGTTGGGGTTCCCGAACGCGTCCTGCACGGTGCCCGCGGCGAGATTCGCGGTGTAGATGGAGTCGAAGCCGACTCCGGTCATCTCGAAGGTGTTGCCGGTCCACGTGCCAGCTGCCGCCGCGGGCGCGGGCGACAGTGACAGGACCGGCGTCGACGAACCGCCCACCGGCGTCACCGGCTCGGAGAAGGTCACCGAGGGGCCCTCCGGCAGCGCCGGTGCCACCTCGCGCGTCCCGTCAGCGGGGCTCACCGCGACGACGGCCGGCCGAACACGGTCCACGTAGAATGTCCGGCTCGCGACCGTCTGGTTGCCCGCGCCATCTCGCGCCCGCACCGCGATGGAGTACGTCGCCGGGTCGTCAGTCGGCGACGTCTGCGCCTCGACACCGCCGCCAGACGTGAAGACGAAGCCTGAACCGGTATCGACCTCGACCGTCAGGCCGGGGTCGCCGTCGCCGACCGTCCACGCCCCATGGACGGCTCCGCTCGCGGGCACGGTCGCCAGGTTGAACTTCTGACCGACGCCGGGCGCGGTCATCGCCACCTGAGGGGCCACCCGATCGACCCAGACGTGCAGCACCGACTGGCTGCGATTGCCTGCCGCGTCACGGGCTTCCACCTTCACCGCGTGCGCGACGTGGTCTTCGATGGCCAGCGGAACCGTCGCCGACCAGGCGCCAGCGCCCGAGGTCGCCGGCCTGGGCCCCACCCCGTCCTCGAAGTCCAAGGTGACGGTCGTCGCCCCCGAACCATCGGTCGCCGTGCCCCCGAAGATCGCCGCCGCGCTGCTCACTGAGCCGAGAATCGCGTCGTCGTCGGGGCTGGCGATCGCCAAGGCCGGCCCCACCTGGTCGACCAGAACGGTCACCGCCGCCTCGGCACAGGCATTCCCAGCGGCGTCCCTGCCACGGGCTCGGAAGGTATGGGCCACCCCGTCGTCGGCCGCGGGCACCGGCCACGCGGTCGTCCAGTCGGCGCCCGATCGCGCTCCGAGGTTCCAGGTCGCCCCGTCGTCGAAGGAGATTTCGCTGGTCGCGAGGGCCCCGCCCGAACCGTCCTCGACCGACCAGTGGACCGAGGCCGACGGACCGTCTGCTTTGG
>JAHFDQ010000354.1:5114-6738 GCA_023248915.1 Archangiaceae bacterium
AACCGTGAAGGCGCAGGTGGGCGCCACCTGGTCGACCGTGACGACGCGGGTGATGTCAGTCGCATTGCCTGCGGCGTCGGTGGCCCGGGCGTGCAGTCGCACCGGCGTTCCGTTCAGGTGATCCGGCAGTGCCCACGCGAAGCTCCCCACGCCAGCGTCCAGCGCGACCGGCGCATAGGTGGCGCCGTCATCCACGGACAGCTCGAGCGCCAAGGTTCCGGCGCCGTCCTCCGCGGCCAGGTCGACTCCGACCTCGGGCCCGGCGGACAGCCCCAATACCGCGTTCTCGCCCGGCGACCGGAACTCCACCCGCGGAGCCACGTCGTCGATCGTGACGGAAGCGCTCACCTCGCAGGAATTGCCCGCGACGTCGCGCACCCTGGCCACCACCTTCCGCGAGACCCCATCGAAGTCCGGCAGCCGCCAGGGCAGCTTCGCAACGGAACCCGTGTACGGCGCCTCGGTGAATGTCAGGCCCTCATCGACGGACACCTCGACCCTGGCGATGCCCGACCCGTCGGCCGCCCCAACCACCACCTCGAATTCGCCGGCCAGGGCCGAGGTCAGCACCTGACCATCGACCGGCGCGAGCAGCGCGCAGGTCGGTCGCACCGAGTCCACCAGGACGATCGCCTCGTCGGTCGCCTCGAGGCCGTCGGCGTCCCGCGCGCGGACCACCACCACCAGGGCCTGCCCGTCGAGTGCGGGTATCACCAGGTCGGCTTTGAACCGCCCGTCCGGGGACAAGGTGAGCTTGGCCCAGGTCGCCTTCCCGTCCGTCGAGACCTCGACGGTCGCCGCCGCGTCGTCGTCGCCGACCTGGCCGTCGACCGTGATCGACCGGTCGACGATCAGCGATCCGGCAATCGGGTGCTCGAGTCGAACCGTGGGGGTTCCGTTCACGACGCAGAACCCCGACTCGACGTCGCACCGCGCTCCCTGCCCGCACCCCTCGTTGCACCCCTTGGGGGTGGGCGGTTCGGCGCAAGAGACCGCGATCGGCAAGAGGGCTGCGACAAGCGTGCGAACCAGGTGTGGGTGGCGGACGGGGGTGCTCACGGGAGAGGCTCCTTCCAGGGGGCTTCGATGACGCCGGCCGGTTTGCACAGGCCGTGACAACGCCAACTACCCGAAAGGACGAAGAGACGACGGTCGCGCCGGTCCGCCCGGTGGACGTGCGTCCGCGCCCGCGGACCACTCGGAAGCCTGCGAAATCCGGCCGGTTATCGGTCTGACTGAGAAGCCGAGCCCGCCCGCCCCGCCTCTACTTCGTGGCCGCCGGGGGCGGAGCTTTCACGGTGAACGCGCCCAAGCTCAACGGCGGCACCTGCTTCGTGCAGAGCTCGGCGTCTCCCACGAGCACCAGCTGCATGAGCCCCGGCTCGTAGTACTTCAGCGCGATGGCCTGCACGCGGGCCAGGTCCGCGGCGCGTATTTCGGCGACGAGCCGCTGGTACCTGTCGAGGGGTTCGTCCCGCAGGTAGAGGTCGACCGCGGTGCTGGCCAGGCTCTCGGTGGTGTCGAAGTACCCGGGCAGGGCGCGCACCAACCCCTCGCGGGCGTCTTCGACTTCTTTGGAGGTAATCGGGTGCTTCTTCAACCCGTCCAGCTCGGCGAAGACTTC
>JAHFDQ010000355.1 GCA_023248915.1 Archangiaceae bacterium
GAAGACCGCCGAGTTGAGGGCGGCGAAGAAGTTGTCGGTGGGCGGCACCACCGAGCCCAGGTACTTCTGCACCAGCGCCGGGTGATCTCGCACCGCGTCCGAGAACGAGCAGAAGATGATGCCCAGCTCGGCCAGCTTGGCCTTGAAGGTGGTCGCGACCGAGACCGAGTCGAACACCGCGTCGACCGCCACTCCCACCAGCCGCTTCTGCTCGTCGAGCGCGATGCCGAGCTTGTCGAACATGCGCCGCACCTCGGGGTCGACCTCCTCGAGGCTGTTCGGGCCGGGCTTCTTCGGCTTCGGGGCCGAGTAGTAGACGATGGCCTGGTAGTCGATGGGCGGGTAGCGCACCGACTGCCACTTCGGTTCTTCCATCGTCAGCCAGTGCCGGTAGGCCGCCAGCCGCCACTCGAGCAGCCAGGCCGGTTCGCGCTTCTTGGCCGAGATGTGGCGGATGATGCCTTCCGACAGGCCGGGGGGCACCTCGTCCGCGTCGATAGGAGACGTGAAGCCGAACGGGTACTCGCGGGAAGCGAGCTCTTCCAGGGCGGTCTTCTCGGACGTCACGGCGTCCCTCGGGCGGCCTGCGCCAGCGGAACCGCGGCGCGCGAACCGGGCGGCCGGGCCGACCCCGTCCAGCCAGGAGGCAGCGGACTGGCCATGTCGGCGAGCGTGAGCGCGTCGAGCGCTTCCTGGACGGTGCGGCTGATGCGGCCCCAGTTCGAGCGGGTGGCGCACCCCTGCTCGAGGCCGCACTGCCCGCCCCCCGAACCGCACTCAGTGATGGCGATGGGGCCCTCGATGGCCGCGATGATCTCCGAGACGCTGATCTGCTCGGGCCGGCGGGCGAGCGCGTACCCGCCCCGGACGCCCCGGTGGCTGACTAACAGCCCTGCTCCCACGAGCGCCTTGAGGAGCTTGCTGACCGTGGGGAGCGGTAGCTGCGCCCGCTCGGCCAGGTCGCGAGCGGTGTGCAGAGCTCCAGCATTCTCGCGCACCACGTGCGTCAGCACGACAATCCCGTAGTCGGTCAGCTTCGCTATCCGAATCATTCCAAGCCCTTACGAAAGGATGCACAGATACCGGACTGTTCCGGTTCTGATTCCCCAGTACTACGCCAAAAGGGGGGTACGCCGCAACCGAACCTGGGGACCGAGCGCCCGCGCGGGGAGTCCGGTCAGGTGTGGCCTCGCCGCAGCGCGGTGGCGCCGCTCGGGTCAGGTCGTTCGCTCTGCCAGGGCCCGATCGAGGAGATCTTCGACGCCCAGGCTGCGGGCCCAACGCCGCATGTAGTCGAGATCGAGACGACCTTGCTGAGCGGCCAAGACGCCCAAGATGTCGCGCCATTGTCGATCTGAGAATTCCTCCCCGAGGCGATACCAGCGCAGCTTCGACACGACGGTGTCCTCGGCTGACGCAACGCTCACGCGGCTGAAGGGATCGTCGGGCTCGAGGTCCAGCCTGACGACTCGCTCGAGCGCCTCGGCCTGGTACCCCGCGCTGCGAACGCAGAAGACGTCGACCTTCGACAGCTCGATCTCGTCGATCAGGTTGAAGGACCGCTGATTCTCGACCGCGGCGCGAAAATCGTCCTCGTCGAGGAAGAATCGCTGTCCCAGCTCCTGCTTGAGCCGCGCGAAGTGACTCAGCGCGAGAACAGCGACGATGTCCGCGTCGTTGGTCGCACGCGGCTCGCCATGGAGCGAGCTGGCGAGGGAGCCACACACATAGTGACGCACCCCCATGCGCTCGAGAGCGCGTACCACCGCCAGGGTCGAGTCTTCGACCTTCATCTTCACCGCGAACGCTGCCAAGCCTCGACGCGCGCCGCGAGCGCCGCTCCGTAGACCCGCCGCAAGAATGCGAGCGCCAATTCGGCTTCGTTCGCCCCCGGATTCTGCCGGCGAACATCGGCCATCGTCGCCTCACGGACGCGGTTGGAGAGGTCGATTGCACGCCGAAGCCGTTTCCCCGGAGGCGTCTCTCGGAGCCGTTCGACGTAGCGGCGCCACGCACGAGGCGTGGTGTCGGTTTGTTCCATCGCGCGTTCGCCCTGGTGCGCCATCGTCCCCAGAATCCTACCAGCCGTTGGCGAGGCGCGAGTAGGCGTCGCGCATCATCTGCTGGGCCAGCCGCTTCACCGCGGCCTGGCGGTTGGCCTCGAGCTGGAGCGGGTCGGCGCCCGGGAGGTAGTCCTCTTCACCGTTCACCACGGCTTCAGCCAGCACCTTCTCGCCCTTCACCAGGCGCAGCTTCGCCGTGGCCGAGAGTCGGTAGCTCGCCAACCCGCCGGCCGGCTGCAGCACCCGGGGCGAGCCGCCGATGCCGAGGATTTCGCCCTCGGCGCGGGCGTCCGACGCCGCTCCGCCCGCGACTCCCGCCCGGACCAGCTCTTCGCGAAACGCCTGGGTGAAGGTGGCCTCGATCGCCGGCTCGGCCGTCCGGTTCACGAAGACGGGGGCGAACACCTCGCGGGTGCCGTCGGCCAGCGGAGCGCCCCCCGCCGTGAAGCGATAGCCGCATCCAGCGAGGGCCAACCCGAACCCGACGAGAGCGACACGACGCACCGGCGCACCATACGCCATCAGCCGACCTTCGGGCCCAGGCGCGGCAGCTCGGCCGCCAACGACTCCCAGACGCTCGCCACCCGCCTCGCGCGCTCAGAGCCCGGAAACGCCACGGCCAACCCAACTACAATTCGCCGGCCGGTCGCCCCCTCGAGCAGCAGGCCGTAGCGCCGCTGCACGAAGCACGCAGCCACCGCCACGAGCGCTAGGGCCGCGAGCACCCAGCGCACAGCGCCCGCATGCGTGGCCGCTCCCAACCCCAGGGGCCCGGCGAAGAGCAGCGTTTCGTAGACCGGCCGGACCTTCAGCGCGACGCGGGTCAGCGAGGACAGGTCGACTCCTCCCTCGATGTGGTCGCCTCGCGTCCACTCGAGCCTTCGGGCGGACAGGTGCAGCCGCCGCTGGGCCGTCACCGTTCCCTCGAGGAACGGCGCGTCGGGAAGTTGCGCGCCGCAGGTCGGGCAGGTGAGCCGGTTCGCGGCGCCGGAGTGGCCGCAGCGGCTGCACAGCACCAGGACCTCAGCGGGCACCGCGAAACCGCTAGCCCACGACGTAGTTGACGAGGTGGCGCGGGACGAAGACCACCTTGCGCAGCGACTTGCCGGCGAGCGCCGCCTTCACCTTCTCGTCCGCCTCGGCGGCGGCGCGCACCTCGGCCTCGCCCGCGGCGGCCGGCACGCGCACCTCGGCCTTCAGCTTGCCGTTCACCTGCACCGCGTAGGGCAGCACGTCCTCGACCACCAGCGCCGGGTCGAACGCCGGCCAGGCCTCGCGCACCGTCGGTCCTCCGTGGCCGTACTGGTGCGCCAGCTCGTCGGCAAGGTGCGGAGCGAACGGCGTCAGCACCAGCGACAAGATGCGAATCGCCTCGGCCATCGCCGCCTTCTCGGCCGGGGTCTCGAGCTTCTCGGCGGCGTAGAGGGCGTTGACGAACTCCATCACCCCGGCGATGGCCGTGTTGAAGGACAGCCGTTCGATCGCCTCGCCCACGCGCTTCAGGCACTTGTGCGCGGCGCGGCGCACGTCGAGCGCTTTGCCTTCGAACGAGCCGGTGAACGTGGCGCCTCGGGCGGCGGCGTGGTGCTGCGCGGCGATGGCCCACACCCGCTTGGCGAAGCGGAACGCCCCTTCGACCTGGTCGTCGGACCAGTCGAAGTCGCGCTCGGGCGGGCCGGCGAACAGCACGTAGAGCCGGGCGGTGTCGGCGCCGTACTTCTTTACGATGGAAGCCGGAGCCACCACGTTGCCCCACCGCTTGGACATCTTCCGGCCGTCGGGCCCGTTCACGATGCCCTGGGTGACGAGGCGGGTGACGGGTTCGTCCACCGAGGTCAGCCCCAGCTCGCGCATCAGGCGGCACCAGAACCGGAAGTACAACAGGTGCATCACCGCGTGCTCGGGGCCGCCGACGTAGACGTCCACCGGCAGCCAGCGCTTCGCCGCCGCCACCTCGAAGGGGGCGGTGTCGCACTTCGGCGACAGGTAGCGCGCGAAGTACCAGCAGGAGTCGACGAAGGTGTCCATCGTCTCGACCTCTCGCCGCGCCGGGCCTCCGCAGCGGGGGCAGGTCGTCTGCACGAAGGACGGCACCTTGGCCAGCGGCGGTTCGCCCTTGCCGGTGAGCACCGCCTGCACGTCGATGTCGGGCAGCCGCACCGGCAGCGCCGATTCCGGCAGCGGAATGCCCTTCGACTCGGGGTCGCACCGGGTGCAGTAGACGACCGGTATCGGCGTGCCCCAGTAGCGCTGGCGCGAGAAGCCCCAGTCCTTCTGGCGGTAGGTGACGGTCACCCGGCCGCGATTCTCTCGAGCGAGTTCCGCACCCATACGGCGGCGCGCCTCGGCCGACGTCAGCCCGGTGAAGGCGCCCGAGCCGTCGAGCGTGCCGTCTTCGGTGAAGGCCGCGGGAAGGCCGGCTCCGGAAGGCAGCCTCTCGCCGGCCGGCGGTTGGATGACGACTTCGACCGGCAGCGAGTACTTCCGGGCGAAGGCGAAGTCGCGGTCGTCGTGCGCGGGCACCGACATCACCGCCCCGGTGCCGTAATCGGCGAGCACGAAGTTGGCGATCCAGATCGGCACCTCGCGACCCGAGAACGGGTTCAGCGCGAAGGCGCCGGTGAAGACGCCTTCCTTCTCCGCCCCTTCCTCGGTGCGCTCGGTCTTGCTCTTGGCCGCCATGCGGGCGACGAAGGCGGATACCTCGGCTTTCCGGTCGGGCGTGGCCAGCTTCGCCACCAGCGGGTGGTCGGGCGCCAGCACCACGTAGGTGCAGCCGAAGACCGTGTCGATGCGGGTGGTGAAGACGCGGATCTTCTCGGTCGAGCCCTTGACGCCGAAGTCGGCTTCGACGCCGTCCGAGCGGCCGATCCAGTTGCGCTGCATCGAGGTGATGCGCTCGGGCCAGGCCCCCAGCTCGGCCATGCCGTCGAGCAGCTTCTGGGAATAGCGGGTGATGCGGAAGGCCCACTCGGGCATTTCCTTGTCCACCACCTTCGACTCGCAGCGCTCGCACTGGCCTTCCTTGACCTGTTCGTTGGCGATGACGGTGTGGCAGCCGGTGCACCAGTTCACCTTCGAGAAGCGCCGGTAGACGATGTCCTTCTCGAGCAGCTTCAGGAAGAACCACTGGTTCCACCGGTAGTACTCGGGCTCGGACGTGTTGACCTCGCGGGTCCAGTCGTACGAGTAGCCCAGCGAGCGCATCTCTTCCTTGAACGAGGCGACGTTCTCGGCGGTGCGCTTGGCCGGGTGGACTCCGTCCTTGATGGCGGCGTTCTCGGCGGGCAGGCCGAAGGCGTCCCACCCCATCGGGTGCATCACGTCGAAGCCGCGCATCGCGTAGTAGCGCGCGTAGACGTCGCCGATGAGGTAGTTGCGCACGTGCCCCATGTGCATCTTGCCGCTGGGGTACGGCAGCATCTCGAGGACGTACTTCTTCGGAGCCCCGGGGCCGCGGTCGGCTCGGAATACGCCCTCGTCTTCCCAGAGCTTCTGCCACTTGGGTTCGATCGCCTGCGGCTCGTATCGCTCGTTCATCGACATGGCGCTGGCCTCTTACCGCGCCGACCGCGCCTTGTCGAAGGCGGCTCGGCGGGGCCGTCAGTCGAAAGCAGACCGAATCGCAGCCCCGAACACGACCAGGGCGGCCAGCCCCAGCACCAGAATCACCAGGTTGACGTAGCCGAGTATCTGCCCGCCGCGCGCGAGGTTGCGCCCGGCCACGGGAGCCTCGCCCCGCGCGATGGCGGCGAGCTCTTGGTGGGCCAGCCACAGGCCGAAGACTCCCGGAACGAGGCCGCAGTTGAGCCCCAAGATGCCGAGCACCAGCGACGTCACCGCCCGCCGCGACGCCTTTCCGCCGACCCCCATGCGCTCGTGGCACTCGGTGCACAGGACTCCTTCGCCGGACAGCTCGAGGCAGGACGAGCACACGAAGCGCCCGCACCGGTGGCAGATCTCGACCGCCATCGCTGCGGGGTGACGTGGGCAGGGGGCTTGAATGGACGGCTCGGGAAGGCGAAGGAGGGGCGTCAGTGCACCATCGTGCCCATGGGCATCAACGTCGCCTGGCCGATGCCGGCGAGCAATGCGCCGATGAAATACCCGGCGATGATCAGGCCCTTCTTGTCGTGCTCGAACACCGAGAACATGTAGTACAGGATGTAGCAGGGCACGCAGAGGCACAGGAAGCCGGTCCCCACGCTCTTCTTGAAGGCGTCGATGAGGATGATGATGTTGCAGACGAGCGAGAGCACCGCGCCAACCAACGCCAAGACTGGTCCAACCATCGTGACATCCCCTCGGTAGGCGCGCGCAGGGTCGCGCGGAGCCGGAAGCGTACTACGGGAACCGCGCTCCCACGGCGGCGAAGGCTGCGAAGCGGGCCAAGCCGAAGGCGATGAAGGCGTAGAGCGCGAGCTGGTAGGCCTTGCCGACGCGACTGCCCCGAGCAACGACCCAGCTCTCGAAGCGGCGGTAGGCGTGGGCGGGCAAAAGCGTCGCGACTGCGAGCACTCCGAAGGTGGGCCAGGCGAGCAGGACGAACGGGTTCAACCCCAGCGCCGCGGTGAAGTCGCCTTGGGAGAAGGCGGCCAGCGCCCGGGTCATGCCGCAGCCTGGACAAGGCAGGCCCGTGAACGAGTGCACAAGGCAGAGATCGAAGCCGAGG